>DASVBM010000274.1:0-7018 GCA_036375835.1 Chitinophagaceae bacterium
TGCGTCTCTGCTTACGCTGCTGAACCTCCGTTTCCACTGGTTCGATGAAGTCTTTATGTTCTGGAATATTTTCGGCGGAGTTGCATTTTTACTGATGCTGGCAAAGCTGGTACGTAACCTGCTCTTCAAACCAGTTGCTAAGGTAAAAACCTACACAAGCGACCTTTTCTCGAAGCTCAACGCCGGCTTTTTCGTCAGCCTGATTTTTATCATTGTCGCGATCAACGTCGGTGCGAGGTTTGTGTACGATCTTACGGCCTCGGGAAGCGCATCGGGTGCATTCGTGAACATTGGTTTTGCACTGCTCATTAACCTGTATGCTTTCTGGATACTGGTTTACGGGTCAGCGTTGAACTTCCGGCCCTCTGTGATAGGCGCCTACGTTTCCTGGGCACTTGGGTTCACTGCCATGTTTGTGAATCAGTTTCAATGGGTGATGGCGCTTCACGCGACGGCTGTGCTCGCTGGTTATATCATACCGGGCCATATAGCAAATAATGAATTTAAAAAGGTGCGTAGTAAGGTTAATGTGTAAGCATGTTTAAAGACCTGGATCCGATATTACATTCGCAGCTGCGGCTTGCAGTCATGAGCCTGTTGATTGGGGTGAAAGAAGCTGAATTTACTTTCATCCGCGAAAAAACGAACGCGACGGCAGGGAATCTTTCGGTACAGATTCAGAAGCTGAAAGACGCGGGCTATATCGAAGTAAACAAGCAGTTCAAGGATAACTACCCGCTCACTACCTGTAAAATCACTCCAAAGGGGGTCAAGGCATTCGAAGAATACGTAAAAGCGCTGCAGCAATATCTCGATGTAAACAGGGGAGGATAAGTGCGCGTTCCAGAACTGCCGGCATATTCATACCCGGTTGTTCGTGCCAGATTACCTCCGCTTATCTTTGTTTTCCACAGTGCAGCCAATGGCGGAAATCATAAAAGTAACATCGCTTACAAAAAAGTTCAGTGACCTCACTGCGGTGAATGCGCTTTCTTTCTCTGTGCATGAAGGTGACGTGTACGGCTTTCTGGGGCAGAATGGCGCCGGTAAGAGTACTACGATCCGGATGTTGCTTACCTTAATTGCTCCTACCAGCGGGGAGATCGAACTGTTCGGAAAGCCGCTTCGGGGGCATAAGCAGGAGATACTTTCACAGGTCGGCGCAATTATCGAAAAGCCGGATGTTTACAAATACCTGTCCGCCTTCGAAAATCTCAGGCTTTTTGCAAAGCTCAGCCGGATCCGCTATACCAGCCGGCAATTGATGGACCAGCTGGAAATGGTGGGGCTTGCCGGCCGTGCTGATGACAAGGTGAAAACGTTTTCACAGGGAATGAAGCAACGGCTTGGTATTGCGATCGCGCTGGTACACAATCCGCAGCTCATCATTCTTGATGAACCGACGAACGGCCTTGACCCGCAGGGGATAGCAGATATCCGCAACCTGATCCTGCACCTGAGCCGGGAGAGGAAAAAAACGGTGCTGGTATCGTCGCACCTGCTGTCTGAAATAGAGCAGGTGGCCACGCGCGTCCTCATCATCGACAAAGGAAAAAAACTGGTTGAAGGCGCCGCGGAGGAACTGTTTGATCCATCACAGACTGTTGTGGAGGTACAAACGACGGATAACGACAGGGCCAGGCAGCGGATAGCCGGCAGCGACTGGGCAGCACGCCTGCAGAACACAAGGGCGGGATTGATCGTTATGAAGCTTCACCGCGATGAAGTGCCGGCCTTCAATAAATTTCTTGTGCAGCAGGAACTCGCCGTCTTAAGCCTTCAGCCGAGGCTGTCACTCGAAGACTATTTTTTACAGCTAACATCCGGAAACCAGCATGTGGAAGCTTATACAAATTGAGCTGTTCAAGATATACCGAAGACCAAGAACGTACATCGCGTTCGCGGCGATCACCGCGCTGATCGCCATCATTCAACTCGGGCTGAAGGTAGATGGAAAGGCTTACATGGAATTCGTGATGGCAGATCTTGAAACAACCCTCAGTGTGGAAGGAAACCTGTTGAATGGCTATTTCGTTTGTTATGTTTTACTCGGGTTGTTGCTGGTTCACGTACCCCTGCTGATCGCATTAATCGCCGCAGATATGATTTCCGGCGAAGCGAATATGGGTACGCTCCGTCTGCTGCTGACAAAGCCTGTCAGCCGTACATCTTTCATACTGGCAAAATTTACCGCAGCCACCATCTACACGCTTTCGCTTTTGGTATGGCTGGCGGTGCTGGCCCTTTTTGTCAGCATGCTGGTGTTCGGTACGGATGACATGTTCGTAATGAAAAGCTGGTATGCGGTGCAGATTGCGGAAGACGATGTATTCTGGCGGTATGTGTACGCATTTGGTTTTGCTGCACTGGCAATGACCACTGTGGCTGCCCTTGGGTTCTTTCTCTCTGTATTCGCGGAGAATTCAATCGGGCCGATCGTCGCCACCATCAGTATCATCGTTGCCGCAACCATTCTCAGCACAATGAGCATTCCTTTGTTCAACGCCATTAAGCCCTACCTGTTTACCACGCATATGGTAACCTGGAAAGAATTCTTCGACCAGAAAGTCGACCTGAACAATGTCGCGATCAGGGGATCGATCCAGAATCCTGACCGGATCCTGCGATCAGTAATCGTGTTATCAATTCATATTGTGTTATTTGTAGGCGCAAGCGTATGGGTATTCCGCAAAAAGGATGTGCTCAGTTAAGGATTGGTGAATTCGGCTGCCGCTGTGCGGATAATCCAGTTAATTTGCAGTTGTTCAATTGACAAATCATGCCACATTTCTATAAACTGACCGCAAGCCTCCTGTTGGCAGCAATGGTGCATATCAGCGCCGGCGCCCAGGATATGATGCCACTGATCAGGAAGGTGAAAGCAAAGCTGGACCAGGTAACAGATTATACCGCGACCGGCACAATGAAGACCGATATCGCGTTTATCAAAGCGCCCATCGGCAAAGTGACCATTTATTACAAGAAGCCGAATAAGCTGAAGCTGAAAAAAGAAGGTGGTATTTCGGTATTGCCGAAGGGAGGGGTTTCAGTTAACATGAATAACCTGCTTTCGGAGAAGGATTTCATCGCTATCAGCGGCGGCAAGCAGATGGTAGGCAGCTTTATGACAACCATTGTGAAACTCATCCCTACGTCGGAGACCAGCGATCTTATACTTTCTACCTTGTACATTGATGAAACCGACAACGTGATCCGTAAGGCGGTAACGACCACAAAGGAAAACGGTACCTACGAGCTGGAGATGAGTTATGGAAAATACCTCGCGTATGGATTGCCCAGCAAGCTTACATTCAGTTTCAATACGAAAGATTACAAACTGCCGAAAGGGATTACCATGGAATTCGGCGACGAAGACCGTCCGTCCAAAGAAGAGCGCGCCAGGCAAAAAAAGGGAAAGGTAGAGATCAGCTACAGTTCCTATATCATCAATAAAGGCGTGGCGGATTCTGTATTTGCCAATTAACTCACGCCTTCGCTGTCTTCGATCTTTTCATCCTCTACATTCGCGAGCATGCGTTGGCTGACTTTGCGGATCGGGTTCTGCCGCGCTTCAGCATAACCCATTTTTCTCCTGAGGATATCAATTGCCTCAAAAGTGGCAGCGAGAAATGAGCCAGGATCAGCCTTGCCTTTGCCTGCTATGTCGAATGCTGTACCGTGGTCGGGGCTGGTTCTCACGGCCGGGATACCGGCAGTATAATTCACCCCTTCCCCGGTTGCAAGTGATTTGAACGGAATCAGTCCCTGGTCATGGTACATCGCCAGCACGGCATCAAACTTTTCGTGATGGCCCCGCGCAAAGAAAGCATCGGAGCTGAATGGCCCGAATACCATCATATTGTTCTGCTTGGCATCTTTTACAGCTGGCGCGATGACGGCCTGTTCTTCGTTGCCGATCAATCCTTCGTCACCGGCATGCGGGTTCAGACCAAGCACCGCTATTTTCGGGCGATCCACCCCGAAATCTTTCTGAAGGCTGCTGTGCATGATCTTCAGCTTTGAAACGATCGATTCACGGGTGATTGCCGAAGACACGTCCTTTAGCGGCAGATGTTCCGTTACCAGGCCTACACGCATGTTTTCCGCTACAAGCAACATCAGCACGTCATTCACACCAAACACCGCTTTCAGGTATGGAGTATGGCCGCTGTAGCTGAATTCATCCTGCTGTATGTTTTTTTTATGAATGGGGGCAGTTACCAGCCCCTGTATACCGCCTTCTTTCAGCGCAAGTACCGCCTGCTTCAATGACAACAGGGCATATTTGCCGCCGATCTCATTCAGCTGCCCCGGTGTGATCGCAACTTCTTCCTCCCAGCAGTTGAACAGGTTGATCTGTTTGGGATTAATGCGGCTTACTTCCTTGATACTGTTATAGCTGAAATTGATGTCGGGCAGAGACTTCCTGTAAAAATTGATGCTTTTATTGCTGGCAAAAATTACCGGTGTGCACATCTCCAGGATGCGGTTGTCATTCAACGTTTTGATCACCAGTTCCAGGCCAATGCCATTGATATCCCCCGAAGTGAAGCCGATGACCGGTTTTTGCAGATCGTTAGTCATACTACAGTTTGAGCCTCAAATGTAACGCATAAACCGTTGCCTCGCAGCGGGCTCGCCGCGAAGGGATTCAGGGTGCAATCCAGTACATTTGCAGACTGTGCAGTACACGCTGAAAAAATCACTGGGCCAGCATTTCCTGAAGGATGAAGCGATTACCCGGCGCATCGTTGCTGCGCTCCAGGAGAAGCCATTCCGGCGCCTGCTGGAAGTAGGGCCGGGGGGCGGTGCGCTGACCAAATACCTGTTGCAGGTACCTGGAATCGAATTCCGCGCGGTAGAGCTGGATGACGAGAAGGTTAAATTCCTCGAACATACCTACCCGGCCATTACAGGCAGGATCATCCATCAAAGCGTGCTGGATATTAACCCGCCTTTCGATGACGACTTTACCGTGGTGGGTAACTTCCCCTATAATATTTCTTCACAGATACTCTTCAGGATACTGGAATGGAAGGAACGGGTTCCGGTAATGATAGGGATGTTCCAGAAAGAAGTGGCACAGCGGATCGCAGCCGGCCCGGGCAGTAAAGCATACGGGATACTCAGCGTGCTGGTGCAGGCATTTTACGAAGTGGAATATCTTTTCGATGTACCGCAGTCTTCATTCAATCCACCGCCAAAGGTGATGAGTGGCGTGATCCGCTTAACCCGGAAAACAGAAACGGTTTCTTTTCGAAGTGAAAAGGAATTGTTTATCCTGGTGAAAGCAGCATTCAACCAGCGCAGGAAAACGCTGCGGAATGCAACACGCAGCCTGTTTGAAGCCCCTGTGCTGGAGAGTGAGATTTTTAATAAAAGAGCGGAACAGCTGAGTGTTGCTGATTTTGCGGAACTAACATTCAAGATGAAATGAAAACTGCGATTATAACAGCTAAGGCACACCCCATCCTTTCCGGCGAACTCGAAGATGCCGGCTGGGCTGTGATAAATGCACCCGATATATCTTACGATGAACTGTCGCAGGTGATCTCCGAAGTGGAGGGGCTGGTGGTGACCACGCGCATCCGGATTGATCAGGCTTTAATTGATAAGGCTGGCAGGCTGGAATGGATAGGTCGCCTCGGAAGCGGACTGGAGTTGATAGACGTTGCTTACGCGGAAGCGAAAGGAATCCGCTGTTTCAGTTCACCGGAAGGAAACCGCACCGCGGTGGCGGAACATGCGCTGGGGATGCTGCTGAATCTGATGCGAAAAATCGGCAGCAGCCATGAGCAGGTGCGGGAGGGCAGATGGCTGCGGGATGAGAATCGCGGCGACGAGCTAACGGGTAAAACCGTTGGCATCATCGGCTATGGAAATACCGGTTCTGCCTTTGCGGCTTTGCTGGCGCCGTTTGATGTAACGGTACTGGCATATGATAAGTACAAAGACGGGTTTGCTGCAGGTCATGTTCGCGAGGCGACGCCCGAGCAGCTGCAACGTTACGCTGATGTTATCAGCCTGCACCTGCCTTTGACCGAAGAAACACATCACTATGCCAATACAGCATTCTTCAATGAATTACGCATGCGGCCTTACTTCCTCAACACCGCCCGTGGCGGCGTAACCGATACGGCTGCGGTGGTAGACGCTGTCAGGACAGGGCAAATACGCGGAGCCGGACTGGACGTACTCGAAAATGAAAAACCCGACACCTTCTCGCATGAAGAAAAGGAACAACTGGACTGGCTTACAAGGCAACCAAATATTATAGTCACGCCTCATATTGCGGGTTACAGCCATGAAGCATTGGAACGTATGGCCCGGGTACTTTTCGCTAAGCTTAAAACTTTGCTCTGAGCTTGGATTAATCGGTGCTTTTTGTATATTTGTTGAAATGCAACGCTGCAATACCATTGTGGCGTTGTATTTTTTTTGTGTCACGTAAAACAGAGCTATATGAGCGAAGTAATGTATGTAACAAAGGAGACGCTCGAAAAGATGCGGGAAGAATTACAGAGAATGAAAGCGGTAGACCGGCCGGCTGCTTCCCGGGCAATCGCTGAAGCAAGGGAAAAG
This sequence comes from Chitinophagaceae bacterium, assembly GCA_036375835.1. GTDB lineage: Bacteria > Bacteroidota > Bacteroidia > Chitinophagales > Chitinophagaceae > JAEZDC01. The sequence goes on from DASVBM010000274.1 coordinate 6,583, forward strand.
GGCGATCTTAAGGAAAATGCCGAATACGACGCGGCCAAAGAGGCCCAGGGCATGCTCGAAGCTAAAATTGCACAGCTGGAAGGGCAGCTCGCCATGGCAAGAATCGTTGATACCAGCTCGATCGATACAAGTAAGGTGTCTATACTTACCCGCGTTACGATAACCAATATTGCTACTAAGAAGACAGTCACTTACCAGATAGTAGGTGAAAAAGAAGCCGACCTGAAGGCGGGTAAGATTTCGGTTAACTCACCCATCGGTAAAGGCTTGCTTGGGAAAACCGTTGGCGAAGTCGCCGAAGTGCAGGCGCCAACCGGCCTGATCAAATTCAAGGTGGAAGATATCAGCATTTAACTGCAGTAAATGAATGACGTGGCGCCGGTGCTTCACCGGCGCCCTTTTTATTTGTATTAACTTAGCCTGAAAGCTGAGGCCA
>DASVBM010000021.1:0-5874 GCA_036375835.1 Chitinophagaceae bacterium
CCTTGACCTGGACCACCCGGAGGTAATGAAGTTTATTAACTGGAAAGTGGAAGAGGAGAATAAGGTTGCGGCGCTGATTGCTGCCGGTTACGATTCGCATTATGAAGGGGAAGCCTACCTGACCGTTTCGGGCCAGAACTCTAATAATTCCGTTCGTATTCCCAATGATTTTTTCACAAAACTTGCCAATAACGAAGACTGGGAACTGAAAGCAAGAACTGATGGGCGCGTGATGAAACGTATTCCTGCGCGGGAAGTGTGGAACCAGATCTCTTATGCCGCGTGGAGATGCGCTGATCCGGGAACACAATATGATACAACCATCAACGAATGGCATACCTGCCCGAAAGGCGGTCGTATCAACGCATCGAATCCTTGCTCGGAATATATGTTCCTCGATAACACTGCGTGTAACCTGGCATCGGTGAACCTGCGCCGTTTCCATAACGAGGATACCAATATATTCGACGTGGAAGGTTTTGAATACACTACGCGGCTCTGGACCACGGTACTGGAGATATCGGTGCTGATGGCCCAGTTTCCTTCAAAAGAAGTAGCGCAGCTGTCTTACGATTACAGAACCCTCGGCCTCGGTTTCGCGAACCTCGGTTCCGTGCTGATGCTGAGCGGTATCCCATACGACAGTGAGGAAGCGCGCGGCATCGCCGGTGCGATCACAGCAATTATGACCGGGGTGGCTTATAAAACATCGGCTGAGATGGCTTCATACCTCGGTGCATTTTCGAAGTACGAGGAAAACAAGGAAGACATGCTCCGTGTGATGCGGAACCATCGTGCCGCCGCGTATGATGCCGAAGAGGCATATGTGGGTCTCTCGGTGAAGCCTGTAGGTATCAAAGCGAAGTACTGTCCGGATTACCTGCTGAAGGCTGCAACCCGTGCCTGGGATGACGCCGTTCAACTGGGTGAGCAATACGGTTACCGGAATGCGCAGACGACTGTGATCGCGCCAACGGGTACAATCGGCCTGGTTATGGATTGCGATACTACCGGCGTTGAACCGGATTTTGCCCTGGTGAAGTTCAAGAAACTCGCGGGTGGCGGTTATTTCAAGATTATCAACCAGTCTGTTCCGCTCGCGCTTCGTAATCTCGGTTATACCGAATCTGAAACTGATGCGATAGTGCGTTACGCAGTTGGTGCGGCAAGTTTTGACGGCGCCCCCTACATCAACGCTCAATCACTCAGCGAAAAAGGATTTACCGGCGAAGAGATCGGGAAGCTGAATGACGCGCTGCGCAGTGCATTCGAAATAGGTTTTGTATTCAACCGTTTCACATTAGGTGAAGCCACACTGGAAAGACTTGGCTTTACTGCTGAACAATATAATGACTGGAGCTTCAACCTGCTGGAAGCCCTCGGATTCACTGAAGAAGAGATTGAAGCCGCAAATGATTATATCTGCGGAACGATGACCGTAGAAGGTGCTCCTTTCCTGAAAGCAGAACACCTGCCTGTGTTCGACTGTGCGAACAAATGCGGAAAGAAAGGCGAGCGCTTTATCCATGCGCATGGCCACATCCGGATGATGGCAGCTTGCCAGCCATTCCTCAGCGGTGCGATTTCGAAGACCATCAATCTGCCACATGAAGCTACAGTTGAAGAGATTGCCGACAGTTATATGCTGAGCTGGCAGCTTGGGCTGAAGGCCTGTGCGCTGTACAGAGATGGCTCGAAGCTGTCTCAACCGCTCAGCAATAAATCAGACAAGAAAAAGAAATCGGCTGAGACAACAGAAGCAGCTGCGGCAGTTCCAGCTTTGGAAGAGCCGCAGTCAACCATTGTTGACCTGGGTAAGCTCACTGTCGAAGAATTGCTGGAAGAAGTACACAAACGTATGCAGGCGTCTACAGATACCACGCTGAAGCGCCAGCTGTCTAAGATTGTTGAGCGTAAAACGCTTCCTGCAAAGCGGAAAGGATTCACACAAAAGGCGCGAATCAACGGGCAGGTATTGTTCCTGCGAACCGGCGAGTATTCAGACGGAACATTGGGCGAGATCTTTATCGACATGGCAAAGGAAGGCGCGACAATGCGGAGTATGCTGAACTGTTTCGCCATCGCGGTATCCATCGGCCTGCAGTACGGGGTGCCCCTGGAAGAGTTCGTGGATAAGTTCGTGTTCACGAAATTCGAACCATCCGGTATGGTGGATCACCCGAATATCAAGACAACGACTTCACTGATCGACTTTGTATTCCGTTGCCTGGCGTTCGATTACCTGGATCGTACCGACCTCGTGCATGTGCTGAATAAACCGGAAGTGGGGAATACAGGTGAAGAAGGGGAGCTGACATATCTCGGTAAGCCGGAACTCAGCAGTGTGCGGGTGACAGCTCCGGCAAACACCGGAACTCAGGCCGGTGCCGGCAGTTCGAAACCTCAGCGTGCCGCTGCAAAAGAGGCCAGCCTGGAAATGGTAAACGCAGCCTCAAGGAATATGCAGAGTGATGCGCCGGCATGTAACACATGTGGACATATCACTATCCGCAGCGGCACCTGTTACAAGTGCCTGAATTGCGGAAACAGCATGGGCTGCAGTTAGTTTTGAACGCAACAGCGTTGGATTCAATATATAAACCACCCGTTCCCGGGTGGTTTTTTTATTTTTCGGAAAAATCTGCCAGAAGAATAGCCGTCAATGCGGACGGTCTGGAGCCAAGAGCTTATATTTATTATCCGATGCTATCCTGAAGAAGCTATAACCCCTATATGAAATTTGCACGCTTCACCCTTTTATTTTTCGTGCTCAGCTGCACCCATGCCACCATCATTGCCCAGTCAACCGGGGAGGTCTCCGGCCTGTTCCCGGGCGAACTGGCAGTGATGACACGCAACATCCGGGAAACAAAAATCATCATCAACGATGGTGAGCCCGTAGCCACGTCGGAAAACGTTATTGAGATGATGATGCTGGACGACAGGGCAAACGGTCTCTACAACAAGTTTTTTATCTACCATGGTAATTTCGACCAGGTAAGCGATATAGAGGCATATACAAATGTGCCTGACGGGAATCGTTTCCGGAAGGTGGGAGTTACTGATATCAGGACAGAGAACTCGGTTAGCCAGGGAATTTTTTACGATGATGTAAAGCAGTCAGTATTTCATTTTCCGGCGCTGGTAAAAGGGGCGGTTGCGCACGTATCACACCGCCAGTTTCATAAAGACCTTCACCTGCTGTCGCCATTTTATTTCACCAGCCATATGCCTGTGATGGAATCTGTTTACAGTATTTCATTCCCGGCAGACATGGAGGTGAAATACATCATTCGAAACGATCCCGAGGGTAAAATACAGGTTACCGAAGACAAGAAAGGCAGGCAGCGTTCTTTCCGTTTCACTGCCGGTAACCTCAGATCTGCGGATCGTTATTCAAATTCACCTGCGCGGGCATACTATGAACCGCATGTAATCGTGTATATCGCGTCATACAATTCAGGTGGCAATCGCCTGCCGTTCCTTGGAAGCGTAGACGACCTTTACCGCTGGAACTCATCTTTTCTCACTGGTATAAATGAAGTTCCTTCCCCGGAACTGCAGCGACTGGCTGACAGTCTTGTTTATGGAGCGGCTTCCCAGATGGATAAAGCCAGAAATATATACCGGTGGGTTCAGCAACAGATCAAATACGTTGCGTTTGAAGAAGGGCTGGAGGGATTCATCCCCAGGCAGGCGGCTGATGTCTGCAGGAAAAAGTACGGAGATTGCAAAGACATGTCGAGCCTGCTCACCGCTCTGATGAAAGCTGCAGGGCTGGATGCGCATTTCACCTGGATCGGTACCCGGGATATACCGTATGATTACAGCGAGGTGCACCTTCCGATCACCGATAACCATATGATTTCGGCCGTGAGGATCAACGGTGAATGGTTATTCCTTGACGGTACTGACCCTAACTGCGAATTCGGCTTCCCGACTTCCGGTATACAAGGTAAGCAGGCGTTGATCGGGATTGACCCGCAGCATTACGAGGTGGTCCGCGTGCCCATTGTAGACGCAGAGCGGAATGTAACGATCGACAGCACGTTTATTTCCATTTCCGGAACAGGTATAACCGGGCACACAACCGCTTATTACAAAGGTTATTTCGGAAACGACATGTTCAACAGCCTGCAATACAGTGAAGCCAGGGATGTGAAGGAGTTTGTAAAATCAAAACTGAACAAAGGAAGTAACAAATATATCCTGGAGGATTACGCCATCAGTCACCCGCAACCGGGTAATAAACTGGTAACTCTCTCGGCATCCTTCCAGGTTCCTGGTTACGGAAAGAAAGTGGGAGATGAGTATTATATTAACCTTCACCTGGACAGGTTTCTTGCAGATGCTGAAATTGATACGGCTAAAAGAAAAGTGGCGCTGGTGAATGACTACAGGTACTCGGTTACCCGGTATATTACTCTGGAAATACCGGAGGGATACGCGGTGGAATACCTGCCAGGGAATTTTTCATTTGCCAACGAGCTTTTCGACTTTACAATTGAATACCATAATGAAGGGAAAAAAGTGGTTGCAATACAGCAGATGAAGAGCCATGCGCTGCAGGTGCAGCCGCGCGATTTTGTTAAATGGAACACTGCGGTGAAAGCAGTTACACAGCAATATAAAGAGCAGCTGGTGCTGCAGAAAAAATAAGCGGACTATGATAAAACACATTTTTGCCGGCATATTCAGTTGCATTGTATTCACGGTTTCGGGGCAGCAATTCAGTTTTGACACCAGCAGCAGATGGTCTGCAACACCCGCGTTGCATCCGTCTTCCGGCACCTTCGATTCCTGTAGCGCGGTGGGGGTATACGACAGTCGCATTATTCATTTCGTAATTGCGAAAGATGAGATTTACATGCGGACAGTGTATCACCGGATTGTACGGATCAATAGCGACAGGGGAATTGAGATGTTCAATAAGATATACATACCGATGTACCGGGAGTCAGAGGTCAGCGGGATTCGTGCGCGAACTATTCTGCCTGGGGGAAAAGTGGTGGACCTTCCGGAATCGAAAGTCAAAGAGATAGAGGAAGAAGGTCGCCGTTATAAATTATTCGCCATGGAAGGCGTGGAGAGAGGAGCTGAAATTGAATATACTTATACCATCAGGAGACCGATGAATCCATTTGGTATTGAAGTTTTTCAGGACAAATCGGTTCCTTACGAACAGGTGCGGTTTAACCTGGTTGCTCCAGCCCACCTCGCATTTCATGTTAAAGGTTTCAATGGTTTCCGGGTAAGCTCCGACTCGTTAATCGGCGAGCAGCGAATCATTGCCGGTTTTGACAGCAATGTTCCCGCGCTGGAACCGGAAAAATATGCGGTTACCGATCGTTACCTCCGCCGGGTAATGTATAAAATGAACTATAACCTCAGCAGCGATACGCCCGAAGAAATGTACACGTGGAAGGACTTTGCGAAACGCGCTTTATCAGCTTACACCTCGCTCGATGAAAAAGAGGAGAAAGCGATGGACAAACTCGCAGACCGGATTGATATTTCGTCCGCCTCCTCAGAAGCAGAAAAGATACTTCTAATTGAAGATTATATCAAGCGGAATTTCAATATCGACGATAAGCTTTTTGGTGCGGATGTGGAAGATCTGGACCGCGTATTAAAGACGCGGAATACGAACAGAGACGGCGCCGTACGGATGTTTGCCGCTTTGTTTGACCGCAATCGTATTACTTATCACCTGGTTTTTCCTTCAGACCGATACAGCTTTCCGATTGAAGAAGACCCGGAGAACTGGAATAGCGTGGAGCAGATTCTGTTTTACTTTCCGAAAACCGGTAAGTATATTGACCCGGAAGCTTCCAGTTTACGCTATCCTTTCATACCGCCTGCACTCGCCGGCGG
>DASVBM010000016.1:0-9144 GCA_036375835.1 Chitinophagaceae bacterium
TCCGCTGGTCATCTATTTTGCAATCATGTTCCTGGTTAGTTTCTTCGTTGGCAAAAGGATGGGGGCCTCGTATGACACCAACGCTTCCATAGCATTCACGGCTGCAGGGAATAATTTTGAACTGGCAATCGCGGTAGCCATTGGTGTGTTTGGGATCAACAGCGGCCAGGCTTTCGCCGGCGTTATTGGTCCACTGGTTGAAGTACCCGCACTGATCACGCTCGTAAACGTAGCCTTCTGGTTAAGGAAGAAACTTTACCCGACATCATTGTTCCCCAAATAACAACCATTATGCGAATTGCCCTTTTCAGTGATATACATGCCAACCTGCCGGCGCTTGAGGTGATGTTCCATAGCATGGAATCAGAAAAGCCGGATGCGATCTATTGTCTCGGTGATCTGGTTGGATACAATACCTGGCCCAATGAAGTGGTGAGCGAGATCCGCCGCCGGGGCATACCTGTTATCAAAGGCAATTACGACCAGGGCATAGGTCTGAACATCGATGAATGCGGCTGCGCTTATAAAACGGAAAGGGAAAAAGAGATGGGAAAAATTTCTATCTCTTATACCAATTCAGTGATCGGGCAAGCTGAGCGGGAATACCTGCGCTGCCTGCCGTCTCATATCCGCGTTGAATTCCGTTCTGCAGAAAACGAGACAGTTACCCTCCTGCTGGTTCATGGCTCGCCGCGCCGGGTGAACGAATACCTGTTCGAAGACCGGGATGAAAAAAGCCTCCTGCGGATCATGACCGATGCGGAAGCGGATATTATGTGCTTTGGCCATACGCACAAACCATTTCACCGCGTGTTGCATGCCGGAGCCACCGGAACGGCGGTGTACCGTCACGCGATCAATACCGGCTCCGTGGGGAAGCCGAAAGATGGCGACCCGCGCGGGTGCTACGTAATCCTTTCACTGAACGCGGATATCGACCTCAGCGACCCTGGTTCCGTGCAGGTACAGTTTGTCCGGTTTAACTATGATATAGAAAAGGCTGCGGCGGCAATTAAAAACAGCCCGCTTCCCGACGAGTACGCAGCGATGCTGCGGAAAGGAGCCTGATGGATTATCCGTGGGGGCTTAGTAGAAATATTCCGTCCGGTAAGGATATCGCACCTGGTACATGTCTTTCACCTTGTTCAGGATCTTAGCGCGCAGATCATCGATGTTCATTCTTTCCGTTGCGGATACAAACACGGCATTCCCTTCTGTTAATCTTTCCCATTTCTCATACAGTTCACGCAGTATATCGGATTTGACTTCGTCTTCCAGCCAGGGATCGAAATTCCGCTCCGCATAAAGGTCCATCTTATTGAAAATGGTGAGCACCGGTTTGTCAAAAGCATTGATCTCCTGCAGGGTCTTATTGACAACCCCGATCTGGTCTTCATACTGCGGGTGGGAGATGTCCACTACGTGCAGCAGTATATCCGCCTCCCGTACTTCATCCAGTGTGCTTTTGAAGCTTTCCACCAGGTGGTGCGGAAGTTTACGGATAAACCCAACGGTATCACTCAGCAGAAACGGTGTATTTTCGAAAACCACTTTCCGGGTGGTGGTGTCCAGTGTTGCGAATAATTTGTTTTCAGCAAACACATCGCTTTTCGTGAGCAGGTTCATCAGGGTGCTTTTACCCACATTGGTATAACCCACCAGCGCAACCCTGATAAACTCGCCCCGGTCTTTTCTTTGTGTGAAAGCCTGCTTGTCTATCTCACCGAGCCGTTTACGGAGCAGGGATATCTTGTCCTTAACGATCCGGCGGTCGGTTTCGATCTCCGTTTCACCCGGACCGCGTGTACCGATGCCACCACCTTGTCTTTCCAGGTGTTTCCACATTCCTTTCAGCCTGGGTAAGAGGTACTGGTATTGCGCAAGCTCTACCTGCACCTTTGCCTGTGCAGTTCGTGCGCGGCGTGCAAAGATGTCAAGGATCAGGTCGCTTCGGTCGATAGTCTTTACGCCGGTTTCCTTTTCGATATTCTGTATCTGCGATCCACTGAGTTCGTCATCGAAGATCAGCAGGTCAATGTCGCGGCTGATCACATAGTTTTTGATCTCTTCCAGTTTTCCTTTACCGACGAATGTGCGGCTGTCTGGATGCGGCAGTTTCTGTGTAAATGACTTTACCGCCACCGCCCCCGCTGTTTCAGCAAGAAAAGCAAGTTCCTGCAGGTACTCGTTCACCTGTTCCTGTGTCTGTTCTTTCTGTATCAGTCCGACCAGCACCGCTCGTTCTTCCTGCCTGATCTTTTGTTGTTTTTCTATCAATGTAGCCGGTTTACTTAAATCAATAAAAGAGATGCCATAAAAATAAAACCCTGCAGGCTAACCGGCAGGGCTTTCTATCTGTTTGATAAAAATTAAAGTCCACTCACCGTAAGCCCGATCTGGAACGGCCTGATCTCGGGGCCCGCGTTCTCCTTCAGCAGCTGAGTAACCTGGTACGCGCCATGGAGCGTCCAGTGGCCGTAGCCGATCCGTGCAGTGGCGGAAAGCCGGGTTGAATTGAAAAAATGCTTTTCCGCCTCTTTCACAATATACTTGTTGCCGTAAACGGTCTGGCCATTTTTGTTTTGCAGGTCTTTGCCCTTGGTGAATGCCTTGAGCATGGTTCCCACTTTAGCGCCGATCGCAAACTTAAACCCGCTTGCAGGATCATTCGGATTTGCATTGAAACGCAACTCCACCGGTGCTTCCAGGTAAATCGTTGTCAGCTTGTATTTTTTAAAATGGCTGGTGCTGTCGGTCCGGGTAAAAGGAAGCGAATTACCGGTTGATTTCACGTCAACGTAAGTATTCCGGAAAAACATATTGTCACTTCCAATGCCTACTCCGTAAGCAGCGCTGAACCGGGGGTTTGTTTTAAAAGGCTTGTCGAACATGAAGTAGATGTTGAAATGCCTTGAAAAACCTTTGGTATGGATGCTGTCCGGGGTGCCGTTCCAGCCGGTGTAGCCGTACTGGATAAGCAGGTGGTCGCTTCCCCTTTCGGATATATTCACTTTGATGCGTTGGGGTGAACTGGTAGAATCCTGGGCAAAAAGCAATTGGGAAACAGACAGTGCGATAAGCAGCGAGAAAATTCTTTTCATCTGGTGTTATTAAAAAGTAGAACGAAAATAAACGAATATCAGTGGCCACGGTTAAAATAAACTCCAAATGAAATGTTAACCGCGACCGGAAACGATTGAAATGCAGGCCCCCGGCAGCCTTTCAGGGCTGAAATGTCATAGATGGATATCTGAAATTTGGCTATATTCAGGAATTAGTACCCCATATGAAAATCCTGATTGCCGAAGACGAAGCCGCGATGCTGGAGGTATTGCAGGCAAGCCTGAAAGGAGAGGGTTATGACCTGGTTGCCGCTTCCGACGGCCAGCAGGCGCTGGACCAGTACCGTGCCGTGCAACCCGACCTGATCATTACTGATATCCTGATGCCTTACACTTCCGGGCTCGAACTTTTATCCATCGTGAAATCAGACGGCGGGTTGCAGGTGCCTGTGATTGTACTTTCCGCAATGGGACAGGAGGCGACAGTGATTGAGGCCTTTAACCTCGGCGCCGACGATTTCCTCACCAAGCCATTCAACCCGGTTGAACTAAAACTGAGGGTTCGCAAACTACTGCAGCGGAAGGGAACAGAGTAACCAAACCGTTAAACAGCATTGATGGAATAAAAAAAAGCCATTCCTGCGAATGGCCTTTTGTTTAACCCCTGATCACAAAGCTTATTTCACCAGTGTCACGGTATCAACCACGGTTACCTGGCCGGTGGTTACGCTGATGCCGGTTTTGCTGGCAGTCTGGAATGTGGTGTCTCCAGGAACAAACAATAAGTTGTACGACCCGGCACTGAGCGACTTGATGGCCCAACTGCCGTTCGATGTATAAGTTCCGAATGTATCAGTTCCCTTGATGGCATATACTGCTGTCTGCACTGAATCCGGCCGCACAAAACCTTTCAGTGTGCCGCCTGTAGCCTGGAGCGTTGTCCTGATTACCGGCTTCAGGATATACTTGCCGTTACCAGTCCTGACAATTGAACGGGAAGCATCGAAGTCCAGCAGTAATTTATAAGTAATGTCAGCGTTCACGTCCTGGTGAATATTGAGCTTGAGGCCGGACTGCTGTGCGCTTGGCGTCTGCAGCGGGTAAGTAACGCTGTCAATCATAACAGTGTTATTGGTGCCCAGTACGAGGCGGATCTGCTGAATGCGGCCTGCTTTGATATCTGCACTCGCCAGCATGGTATCTTTATCATTTACCAGTTTCAATATGTCGTAGATGCCCGTCTTTACATTACCGAGACTCTGCCAGCCACTGGAGGAATCAACTGAATAATTGATCAGGATATCTTTTACGTCGATATTCACCGCGTCGTATTCACCCGGATCGTCAGTCAGGTAAACCTGGAATTGCGCCTTGCCTGAACTTGCACTGGAATCATTTTTCGTACAGGAGAAAGCAATCACACTTACAGCAGTTGCGAACCCCAGCACGGCGAGGGTGTTTCGGAATTTCATAAGTTCAAATTTTGCTCTGCATAAGCAAGTTTAATGCCACCGGGGTAAGCCAATGGTTCAAACAACACCGGAAAGAAGAAAAATTTTTATAATCAATATTCAAAATATTGAGTTTCAGCGGGCATCAGTTTTGTGCGAACCGTAGAAATAATTTTTATGAAACATGATCGCGTGCCAAGCAATACGCCTTCATCGATACAGGAGGAGATAGACCGCCGGATAGCATCCGAAACCGAAAGATATGCGCAGACAGATGACGCGATCATCCATCGTCCTCTTTTTCCTGGGCAGCATGCATTACAGGGCTGGTGTCCCCCACTGCCACTGTTTCGCAAAATGGGAATCAGGACCCGGAAAGAGATGGATGCCGAAAAATATACTTTGCTGGCGGTGCTTCGTAACAGGAAAGCGACGACGCGATGAGCAAGGCATCCGGGTTATCATCAGAACGCCCGTTGTAATTACTAAAGCCTGGACCAGCTGCCTGCGTTATACACCTCGATGAATCCTGCTGACAGCAATATCGACCTCGCGGTACCACTGCGCATACCACTGGCGCAACAAGTGATGATCGGCTTGTCCTTCGGCAGTTCTTTTATCCGGGATTGCAGCATATCCAGGGGGATGTTCTTTGAGCCTTTACAATGGCCGGAAGCAAATTCCTGCCGTGTGCGAACGTCAACGATCACAGCGCCTCGTTCCAGCAAGGCGTTAATGTCGGGTTGTGGACCGGTACCGAAAACATTCTTCAGAAACTGGAGCATTACTATATCAGTTTTTTAGTGTAGGTATTTATTTCTGTTTCAGCGATTATCAAAATTACCGGTTCATGCCGGTTCCGCCTGAACCGGCGATAGCTGCACTTCACGGTTGTCGAAAACCGGTTTTCCATTATACAAAACTTCCCAGGTCACCGGCATCGCTTTCTTCAGCATGCTGCTCACGCCGCAGTATTTTTCCTGTGATTGCGTCACCGCATCGAGTGCAGCGTCCTGGTCAGCATCGGAACCTTCCATTTCATAAACCAGGTGAATGGAAACGTATTCGACGGGAGCCTGTTTACTGATCTCGCCTTCAACCCTGAGGTTGAGGCTATGTAGTTGTTTTCCGCCTTTCCGCAACAGCGCCACTACATCCATCCCCGTACAGCCACTGAGTGCGGTAAGCACAAACGGTTTTGGAATCGGTCCGTTGTCTTCCCCGCCACTGCGTTCGGGGGCATCCATTACTACGGTATGCCCGTTCACCAGTGCATTAAACTGCATCTTTCCCATCCATTGCGTTTCGATCTCGTGTTTCATAGCTTGATTTTACGACGCAAAACTGGAGATATCTGCGATGGAGTTATGTTACTTCTGTTACAGAAGCGTGATACGGTTTCGTGAAAGTTTCAGATGACCTGCCTGCTCAAGCTGTTTCAGCAGCCTTGAAATGACGGTGCGCGCTGATCCCAGCTCGGTCGCCAGCTGCTCATGCGTTATATTAATGACCTTATTCTGTGAAAGTTCCGCTTTTTTCTTCAGCAGCTGCAGCAGTCGCTCGTCTATGCGTGTAAAAGCAACCGCATTCACCACCTGCAACAGCTCTTCGAAGCGTTTGTGATACAGCCGGAAGATGTAGTCGAGCCACTGCGGGTAGTCTTTAATAAACTGCTGCACCTTGTCTACCGGTATCAGCAGGATTTCTGTTGGTTCTTCCGCTACAGCCTTCACCTTGCTTTTCTCATGGTGAATTCCACCCAGGAAACTCATGATGCAACTTTCGCCGGGCTCGATAAAATAGAGTAACAGTTCGTGCCCGCTTTCATCGGTCTGCATCACCTTAATATTACCTGAGAGCACGATCGGGATAGAACGGATATAGGCATCTTCGTTCACGATGGCTTCACCTTCTTTGAACGATTTCAGGATCCCATACTGCATCAATGCTTTTTTAACAGCCGGGGCTTCCTGGAAAAGCTTTATTTCCTGAACTTGTTCTGTCTGCATTGCGGCAAATTAAACCAAAGCCGGCAAAGTGCATTTGATCCAGGTCATTCAGCCACCCCTGCCGGTCATCTTTGGAAGCTATGGCGGGGATGTCTATTTTTAGTATTACAAACCCAAGCCGTTATGCGACCATTACTACTCCTGTTTCTTGCAACCCTCTACTTCTTTTCCTGCAAAACGCCTTCTGGTCTTCAGCCCGCAGGCGGCAAGGTAATGCCGGCACAACCAGCCGCTGAAAGGGAGTTCCGTGCTGCCTGGATTGCGACTGTTGCTAATATCAACTGGCCGTCTAAGCCCGGGTTGCCGGTGGAAGAGCAGAAGCGTGAAGCGATCGCCTTGCTCGATTACCTGAAGGAACACAACTTCAACGCCGCTATATTCCAGGTACGCCCGCAGGCTGACGCACTTTACCATTCCGAACTTGAGCCCTGGTCGTATTTCCTGACCGGGAAACACGGGCAGGCCCCGGATCCCTATTATGACCCGCTGGAGTTCTGGACAGAAGCCGCGCACGACCGCGGCCTGGAACTGCATGTTTGGCTGAATCCTTATCGCGCGCATCATGTCAGCGGTAAGGAGTTAACGGATCAGTCGATCGTAAAACGGAAGCCGGAACTTGCCGTTTACCTCGCTGAAGGTTACTGGTGGATGGACCCCGCGAAGCAGGGCACGCAGGACCACTCTTTCGCTGTAGTAATGGACCTCGTAAAACGCTACGATATTGACGGAGTGCACTTCGACGATTATTTTTATCCCTATCCTTCTTACAATCTCGGAAAAGACTTCCCGGATTCTGCAACTTACGCGGAGTACCGGGCTGCGGGTGGCGATCTTACACTGGGTGATTTTCGCCGGGAAAGCGTGAACAGATTCATCAGGCGCGTTTACGAGGGAATAAAAGCTGAAAAGCCTTTCGTGAAGTTTGGTTTAAGCCCATTCGGTATGTATCGCCCCGGCTATCCGCCATCCATTGAAGGATTCGACCAGTATGACCAGTTGTACGCAGACGCGAAGCGCTGGCTCAACGAAGGCTGGATTGACTATTTCGCTCCGCAACTGTATTGGCCGATCAGCCGGGTTAACGCGAGTTTCCCCGTGCTGCTTGGGTGGTGGTCATCAGAAAACAAGCAGCACCGCCATCTGTGGCCCGGAATCAGTGTGGGAAGGGATACAGCCGCCGTATCGGTGAATGAAACGATCAACCAGGTGATGGTGAGCCGGGGCATGTTGCCCGAAAGTCCCGGCGTCATCCACTGGAGCATCTCATCAGACATAAAAAATCCAAAGCTATCACAGTTGATGAAGCAGGGTATCTACCGCAGGCCGGCACTGGTTCCTTCAAGTTCCTGGCTTGACAACACTGCGCCCCCACCGGTTTCCGTGCGGCAAAGCTGGGAGGGCGATTCGCTGGTGATAACCCGCACCGACAATTCAAAAGATGTGTTTCACTGGATCATTTACTACCGGTATGGCAACAGGTGGGATTACACGATACTCAATCGGGGTGATACCAAAGCTGTGATACCGCGGTCGGTTTTAAATGGTAAGGTTTCCGCGACATTGCAGCAGGTATTGATCAGTGCTGCAGACCGCACCGGCAATGAATCGGAGAAGCAGGAACTAAATTTCTGAGTCCGGCTGTTCTGTCTGCTTTTCCCCGGTGGTTAACAGTTCCTCGTCTATCACCTGTTTAAGCACATTCTTGGGAAGCGCTCCTTTCTGCATCATGGGCGTGCCTTCCATGGGAATGAACAGGATAGACGGAATACTCTGGATGCGGAATACCGCGCTGAGCTCTTCTTCGGCCTCTGTATCCACTTTGTAGATCCGCAGCCTGCCTTCATATTCTTCCGAGAGCTCTTCCAGCAACGGCGCTACCATGCGACAGGGGCCGCACCAGTCGGCATAGAAATCTATGATAGCGGGCACGCTGCCCTTGTATTTCCAGTCCTGTCCCTCCTCATAATTGAAGATTTCTTCTTTGAATTTAGCTGTTGTTAAAGCGATTGTTGCCATAGGTATTAATTGATGTCAAAACTAAAAGCCTGTTGCTTATTGTTATGTAACATGTATCACACCAGTTTTTAATTCTGGCACAGTTTTTCTCTTATTACCATAGACGAGCAGATGAAACGGCAGTAATATCGTTGTTGATAGAGGGCGGGATCTGAAGAGACTGATCAACGACGACGGCTTTGGAAACAGATTAGCTTTAGTACCAGTTCGTACAAATGACAGGGCCGTCTCAATACCATTTGAGGCGGCCTTTTGTTTTTCAATCTCAGGTTTATTACCGTAAAAGGCTCCGTGCTCTGAAGTGCTCAACTTGTAAACGTTCGAACCGGCTATGTTTACGTATGGGTTAATCCTTTTGTCTTTCTACCCTTTCTATTTCCTTTGCTGTGCCCGGAATAATACCATGTTTTGATTTCATTTACCGTTCAGATACATATTAATTACCCTTCACTTACCCCCGGGGTAAATGAAGGGTAAACAAAGGGTAAACGAAGGGTAAGCCAGCTCCGGACCTGGTACCATCATCTCATGGTTCAAACCGCGCTTTCACCCGGTATTTGATCTGTTCAAACCAAAGAGGCTGCCCTTCTGAGACAGCCTCTTTTT
>DASVBM010000014.1:0-3906 GCA_036375835.1 Chitinophagaceae bacterium
GGCTTTTTCTTTTTCGTAAAATGAATAGTTGCCGGCATAGATGTGCAGTTGTTGTTGGTAGAGTTCAACAATTTTCGTGACCATCCGGTCGAGGAAATACTTATCGTGGCTTACGATCACTACGGATCCCTGGTAATGCTGCAGGTATTTTTCCAGCCATTCGATCGATGGAAGGTCGAGGTGGTTCGTAGGCTCATCGAGTAAGAGCACGTCAGGTTGCTGAAGGATCATTTTTGCCAGCAGTACGCGCATCCGCCAGCCACCGCTGAACTCCTTGTACGGCCGCGCCATATCGGTATTCCCGAATCCCAGTCCATGAAGCACTTCTTCAGTGCGATGATGGATAGTATATCCGCCTAGGACCTCCAGCTGATGCAGCTTGTCGGAATATTCGTGCAGTAACCGCTCGTCTTCCGATTTTTCCAGCACATGGCCCAGTGCTTCAATTTCTTTTTCCAGCTTTCGGATGTTTTCAAATGCACCCATCGCCACTTCCAGGATTGATTCATTGGTATCGAAGCTCAGCAGGTCCTGGTGCAGGTAACCAATAGTGGTCTCACGGCTTTTTTCAACCGTTCCCTTTGATGGGCTATACTGGCCCACCAGCAGTTTCAGCAGCGTGGACTTACCGGTACCGTTGTAGCCGATCAGCCCGATCCTTTCACCGGGATGAATATGCCAGGTGGCATCCTGTACAATCACCCGCGCACCGAATTCAAATGTTACATCCTGCAATCCAACGAGCATCCGGAAAATTTTGAAGCCGCAAATCTATTGAAAAGACAGGCTAAGCCATCAAAACCGGTTTTACCTTAGTTTTGCTGATAAATATTCTCTATGAAGAAATTACTGGTTTACCTTCCACTTGCGCTGTTGCTGGCCTGCGGAGGAAAAGACAAAGAAGGGGAAAATCCTCAGCCTGAGGCAGCTGCGCCGCTGGCAAAAAGCCAGAATTCCGAGGCATTCAATTCTTCTTTCCGTAAAGTTCTGGATGATTACTACGCGCTGAAGGACGGCCTGGTGAAATCGAACAGTTCCGTGAATCCTGCTGTGGATTCGGCAGCCGGGCTACTGGCGGTGAGCGCTGACAGCATCAGGCTGAATGAACTGAAAGCCGATTCCAGTATCATCTCTACCATCCAGCTGCTGGCGCAGAATATTGCTTCCGAATCACGTGCGCTGGTGGGTGAAAAGAACCTCGACGACAAACGCCGTTCGTTCCAGATGATCAGCGACAATCTTTACAATCTCATCCGGACCACGCGCTACGACCAGGAAGTTGCTTATTACCAGTACTGCCCGATGGCTTTTAACGACCAGGGTGCCTACTGGCTGAGCAGGCAGTCCGAGATCAGGAACCCGTACTTTGCCAACAAGATGCTGACCTGCGGCGAAGTGAAAGAGACGCTCGATTTCAGAACGAAAGCGAAACAATAGACTATATTTTGATTGAATAATCAAAACGCAGGCTACCCGCCTGCGTTTTTTTTTGTGGATAGTTGTGGCGTGACCGCATCACAATTCCTCAGTTAAACCAATACTGCACCTGCCTGGATCCACAGTTTGCACGATCTGCAGGGTTGGAATGAAGTTTGCGTATGGTGGCGCAAACAAATAACCTTGAACCTACCGGTTTGCAGGTTTGATTGAAGTTCTCCGGGAAGGAAATTTATTAAGCTGAAAGTTATGAATATGAAGACGAGTACGATCGCGAAAGCGCGTGTGGATGCGGAACTGTTGAATGCAATTCAGCAGGAAGTAAAGGAAACGATAGCAGTGGATGTTGCACTTCCGCAAAGAACGCCGAAGTTCGGTGTGGCAGACCTGTGGAAGATCCACCGGGCGCGCAGGCAAAAAGCAACAAGGAGATTTTTATAGTTCCTCTGGCTTTGCGATGGCACCTCAGTGGTGCCATTTTTTTTAAAATTCACCGCCGACAAATGCTTTGTTGCTGTTGAGTTTACTCCATTCACCACGGGTATGGATGGTGAGTTTTCCTGATTCGAGGTCCCATTCAGACACGTGTGTTTTCGACATCACGGTATGCAGCTTCCATCTTGCAAAACGCCGGAACAGCATGAGTGTGCAGATGTCTGTAGGAGAAATGAAGGTTCCTGCTTCCCGCGAGTGAAAGTGGAAGGTCTGGATCAGTTCGGGGTCGGTTTCTTTCCCGAAATTCACGGGTATAATACCCGAATGGAGGGCGCGTCTCGCGAGCAGGCTGTCGCGCTTGCTGTATTGCAGCAGGTAATCGTTACCGAATATCACTACACCGTCCACCTCCGGCTCGGTCAGGATATACACTTTGCCGCAGCTGCTGTCGGCTACAGGCACCAGGTTAAAACTGGTATGCTCATATCTTGCGAAAAACGTATCGGAATTGATCTGCTCCAGCGCGTTTCTGCGGATGGTGTAAAGCCTTCTTTCATGATTGGTAAATGCGCGCTTGTAGCTGTAAGCTACAATCGTACCCGGGTTCAGGGAAGTATCAAATGATATGGCTGCGATGACCACTGGTTCTTCCGCTTTTGAAAAGAAAACGCATTGCACGCGGTTGTTCATCTCATAGGAGAAGTATCCGCCGATGTTGCCGCGCTGGTCGCGGTATTTCGTGAGGAAAGTCTCAGTGGCCAGCCATGATGCGGTCTCCAGCCTGTACAGGGCCAGGCCTTCGCCGAGGATCGAGTCAATGGGGTTCGTCTTCTGGGCGGGAGCCGTGAGGCTGACCGCCAGCCATCCAAAAACCATCGTGGTTTTCTTCATTCATCCGCAAATTGGTCCTGGTAATCAAAATACCTGATGTTAATTTACGAAAAAATATCGATGTATATCAGCGTGGTGACCGGTTCAGCGGGAAAATACGGCGATTATTTACGTCTATGAATACTGATTTCGAAGTTGCGCCGGGAACCGAAGTGGTATCGTTGTTTTGGATATTCAATTGTTTCAGCGCATCCTGCACGTCTTCCGCAAGCCGGTAAGGGCGGCCCGCATAAAATTCTACCTGCGGGTAATAAACGCCGGAGGTATTGAGGAATACGATTTCGCCCGGTGGCCTTCGACGCACCATTTCACCTGCGCGGTAAGAGAACGAATCGTCTGCCTGTATGCCTTTGCGGAAACTGAAGTTGTGCAGGAAGAAATACTGGCCTATCCCGCAGGCAATGGTGAGCGCCACCACGTATGACGCGGTACGGGCAGAGAGACCGGCAAGAAAAACGGCGGCGGTAAAAACCAGCGGAAATGCGGATTTTAAACTGGCGTAATCATGCTCTGAACTGAAACCCCAGAACACGATGTGATGCAGTAATGCCGTGATTAGCATGACCACGATGAACGTATGAACGCGTTTACGAACCAGTGCTGTTACTACCCATACAAGCAACAAACCATAGCTCAATATGTAAAACAAGACGATATTCAGGCTGGTTGGCCAGAACGGCAGGAAAGAATGCCCGGATCTTCCGACCGTGCGGCTGCTGAACTTCCAGCTCATGAAATGGAAATAATCCTGCAGCGAGGTCCGGGAGGAATAGGTATAAATAATATAACCAATGCCCGATACCACTGCTAAAGCGGGAACGAGAAACATCCACCGCGGCAGCTGTTCCTTCCTGCTGAACAGGAGGTAACCGCACATCGCCGTAGCCTGGAAAAACGGCAGCCAGTCAAACTGGATACCGGTGAACAGGAAGACCGCGGTCAGCCAGAGCCATCGTTGTTTTCTTTGTAAAAGCAATTGAAAAAAACAATACCAGCCACCGTAATAGAAAGGCAATACCGCTGTCTCGTGCACATAACCGTTCACCTGGTACCATAACACCACGGGGCTGAAAAGGTATAGCAGTATAGTAATGATCACTGTTCTGCGGTTATGTCCAAATGCAGCTGCCAGTAACACGGCCA
>DASVBM010000011.1:0-3032 GCA_036375835.1 Chitinophagaceae bacterium
CCGCGCTGGCGTAATTGTAGATCTCTTCCTGGTCGCGCCTTGCAACGGCAGCGACAACACTGTCGGTAAACGGAACGTGATAGTTCCTGGAAATAATCTGCATTACCCGGTCCGGGTATTTGTGCAGCGACTTCAGAACCAGGCTGTTTTTGGAAGCGATAAGGCCCTGGTTCTTTTCGAAGGGATAGAGCCTGACGAGTATCTCCCCTACCTCCAAATCATTCCTGTCAATGACCGGGGCAATGGAACTGCCGAATTTTTCCAGGTGCATGGCATCCCTGTACGCCTTCACCAGCGGAAGCAGTTGTGCGGCCTGTATGCTGCGGGAGCGGTACGCTGCATCAAACGCGTTCAGCATCTCACTGGTACCGCGCAGGTACTTGATTTTATTATTATTGTCCAGGCTGCTGTTGATCTCGATATCAATCTGCATGTTATCAATGCCGTTCACCAGTTCATCGGTCAGCTGGCGGCTGAGCTGCTCATCCGTGCCGGGGGCGAAAAACTCGTCGGCTGAGCCGTCGGATCTGAGGATAGAAGCCTGTGCTTTGTCTATATTCGTATGAAAGATCTGGCGCATCAGCGGAACATCGGGCATTTTCCGTTTCTCTTCCGGCTGCGCAGAAAGAGCAACCGAGACCAGTGTGGCCAGCAACAACAGGGTTAGTCTACTCATCGGAAAAGATTTCATACGCATGGAGCAAAAATACATCCAAAAGCCGCCGCAGATGGCAGTGACGCGATGTATGGCTGCAAGTTCTCATTTGTATTGTTAATAATTAGATAATGAAACGCTTAATCAGCCCCTTATGGTACGTATTAACTTTGCAAAAAGAAATTGTTAATGGAATGGGCTAAGAAGGTGCTGATTGCAGACGATGAACCGGATATTCTTGAGATCATCCAGTATAACCTTTTAAACGAGGGTTACCAGGTAGTTACAGCAAAGGACGGCAACGAAGCAATCGAAAAAGCCCGGAAATATCAACCGGACCTGATCATGCTCGATATCATGATGCCGGGCCGCAATGGTACCGAGGTTTGCCAGTACCTGCGGACGCAGCCCGAATTCCAGGATACCTATATCATGTTTTTGACCGCGCTGTCTGATGAATCCAGTCACATTAAAGGGCTCGATATCGGGGCGGATGAATATATCACCAAGCCAATCAGTCCTAAGGTGCTGATGAGCAGGGTGAATGCTTTTTTCCGGAGGTCGAAAAAAGAACGGAAACCGATCAAAGCGGGCGAGCTGTCAATCGACCCTGTTCAGTTTAATGTTTCCATTGGTGAGCGGCAGGTGCTCCTCGCAAAAAAAGAATTTGAACTGCTCTACCTGCTGGCTGCAAAACCCGGCCGTGTTTTTCTTCGAAATGAAATACTGAGCAAGGTATGGGGTGATGACGTCATTGTTGGAGACCGCACCATTGATGTACACATCCGGAAGATCCGGCAGAAACTTGGCATTGATTGTATAACCACCATAAAAGGCGTGGGTTACAAGTTCGAAGCCTGATGAACCCGCCCGGTTAAATTGAGTATTTTGCAAAAAGACCGCATACGGTTCCCAAAGGATGTTTACAGGTAAAAACTTATCACCGCGGCAGCTTTCCCTTTTCACGGCGATCATTTTGTCGGTGCCCATCGGTCTGGGCTTCCTGGTTGTTACCCCCGAGTGGGAAATCGCGGTAATCGCCTCGGTGGTCACTTTTGCGGGCAGCTACTACCTGATCCGTTCGGTGCTCGACTGGTTCATTTACCGGAAGATCAAGCTGATTTATAAATTCATTTACCAGACGAAGGCAAGCAAGCGCGAAGAGACCTATTACAAGTACATCCTTCCAAAGAAAAGCATAGACGAAGTCAGAGAAGACGTGGAACAATGGGCTGGTCAGCGAAGCGCGGAGATCGAAATTTTAAAGAACAACGAGGCTTACCGGAAGGAGTTTCTGCAGAACCTGGCGCATGAGTTCAAAACGCCGATTTTCGCCATCCAGGGCTATGTAGATACCTTACTGGATGGCGCCATCAATAACCCCGATACCAGCCGCAGGTTCCTGGAGAACACGGCCCGGAATGTACACCGGATGGTTAACCTGGTGGAAGACCTTGATGAGATCTCCAGGCTTGAAACGGGTGAACAATCGTTGAACAAGTCAGGCTTCATCATACAGGATCTTGTTCGTGAAGTGTTCGAGTCTTTATCGATCCGCATCCAGGCTGCCGGCATCCGTGCCGCAATCAAGAAAGGCTGCGAGAAACCCATTACGGCATATGCCGACAAAGAGAAAATCAGGCAGGTGATCATCAATCTTGTTGATAATGCCACCAAATACGGCAGGCCGGGAGGCAGCATCACCGCGGGTATTTACAAAACAGATGAAGACCATGTTCTGGTTGAAATCAGCGATGACGGCATTGGCATTGCGGAAGAACACCTGGGACGGGTATTTGAGCGATTTTACCGAACCGACAGGGGCCGTAGCCGCGATGTGGGGGGCACAGGCCTTGGGCTCGCCATCTGCAAACACATTATCGAGGCACATGGCCAAAGTATTCATATCAGGAGCAAGCCCGACGTTGGCACTACAGTCGGTTTTACGCTTACTACCGCGGAAACATCCGCATAAGCCTCATATGGAAGCGGTATCTGTATTCTTCGCCTGTGGCAGGGCGGCTGTTTCACGCTGCAGCATTTCTATCTCCTTTTTCAACGTGGCGAGTACAAAAGACATGTCTTTGATGGTGCTGAGGCTACGCCCCTCATTGAGTTCAAAAAGATACTGATCGGTCAGCTCTTTGTATTTCCTTTCCAGGTAGTGCAGTTGCGTGTTCTTATTTACTTCCATCAGCTGAGAGATTACAAAAATGCTGCAAAAACCCTTTAAATAAAAAACCCGGATATAGTGGGTTGAGCACCATTTGAACCCGCGCTTCAATTCCCTGGCGATCCCCGGCCATTTCTTCCGGGAGCGGTCTATGCCATCCCGGTTTGCCACACCCGGTTGCTTCCAGAGATAAAAACATGCGTT
>DASVBM010000439.1:0-5748 GCA_036375835.1 Chitinophagaceae bacterium
ACCGCTGATGAGGATGTAGTTCTTCTCAGGGAAGATCTTCACCACCTTCAGGCCTTTTAACTTAACCCGGTCATTACCCATCTGGCCGGCCATTCTCATTCCCTTGAAAACGCGTGAAGGATAAGAAGAACCACCAATCGAACCCGGCGCGCGCTGCCTGTCGTGCTGGCCGTGTGAACCTTCGCCCACACCGCTGAAGCCGTGACGCTTTACTACGCCCTGGAAACCCTTACCTTTCGTGGTGCCTACTACTTCCACTTTTTCACCTTCTTCGAAGATGTCAACAGTGATCGTGTCGCCCAGCGCTTTTTCTATGGAGTAATCGCGGAATTCCTTTACGAATTTCTTTGCTGAAGTGTTAGCCTTAGAGAAGTGACTTAATTCGGCTTTTGTAGCGTGCTTATCTTTCTTGTCGCCGAAAGCTAACTGAAGTGCTGCGTAACCATCGGTGTCGTTTGTCTTCACCTGCGTTACAACGCAAGGACCAGCTTCGATGATGGTGCAGGCGGTCTGCTTTCCATCGGCAGCGAAGATGCTGGTCATCCCAATTTTTTTACCAATAATTCCTTTCATCATTTTGCGGTTTGTGCCCCGCAAGGTTATAAGGACAACCCCGTTGATGTCCGGGATTTCAATCCTTGTTTCACTACCGACCTTTTCCTGAGTTTCCACATACTAGCGGAGGGGAAGTACCGGGAGTAAACAAACCTCGAAGGGCCTGTTTATATGTAATCGCGGCGGGGAATCGAAACAATCGAAACCTTGCACCGCTTTATTTGTCTCAGAGCTCTTTTTTCATCACGGATCTTGCCGTGCATGATTGAGAGATGATTATTTTAAGAACTAATGATCGCTTCCTGCGACCTTCTCGGCCTGATCAGCTATCCCTCGCGGAATCGCCGGTTATGCCTTGATCTCTACTTCCACACCTGAAGGAAGATCCAGCTTCGAGAGCGCGTCTACCGTACGCGAAGAAGAAGTGTAAATGTCCAGTAAGCGCTTGTGTGTTGCCAGCTGGAACTGCTCACGACTCTTTTTGTTCACGTGCGGTGACCGCAGAACGGTGAAAATCCGCTTGTGCGTAGGCAGGGGAATAGGCCCTGTAACTACTGCACCCGTGCTGCGAACAGTTTTCACGATCTTCTCCGCAGATTTGTCTACCAGGTTGTGGTCGTACGACTGTAATTTGATTCTGATTCTTTGAGACATATCCAAAACCCAATTTTCAGTTGGGGTTGCAAAGGTAGGGGGATGGAAGTGAACAGGCAAACATTACTGAAAGAAATTTTGCCAAAGAAGATAAAAATCAGGTTAAACTGTCATTCGTTTCCAGCGGCTTCTGCAAGATAAGGCCTGTTCATTGGCTCCCGTTGTTAAATACCGGCGGGCATAGCGGCGATTTCCGGTTTGCCGGGCTACCCCGCCCCTATTGACTGAAATGATTGTCAACCAACGCATTATTCATGCGCTGCCGCAGCGCCTGCATTAAGCGTATCCGCTGATTTGCCGCTTGCCCCGTGGCCGGCAGCAGGTTGTGCTGCAGCAGGCTGTCTTCACGATACCGGTAGTGGAACACCAGTCGCTCGTTTCCCTCATCATAGCCGATAAAGTCGGTTGAATCCAGGTATTGGTACACCCCGTTCAGCCGGTTGAGGCTGAATGATGCACCGGGTCGGTATACGCTGCTGCCAAAAGCAATGAAAGGCCCGGGATATTTCAGCAGGTCGAGGATACTTGGCACCAGGTCAAGCTGCTTCACCACCCGGTCTACCGGCTGGTATACCGACCGTTGAGGATCGTAAATAAACATCGGGATCCGCAGTTCCCGGAGGTTATTATCCGGCCGGATCTCAAAACGGTAACCATGGTCTGCCACAAAGACGAAAACGGTATTTGAAAACCAGGGTTGGCTCCTGATCTCACTGAACAACTGCCGGAAGCTGTAATCCACATAGGTCTTACTGTCCTGGAAAGGCCATTGCCCGGGCACGTGGATCCTGGCCGCCGTTGAAGGCGGAATAGCGTAGGGCGTATGGCTGGAAAGATTGAATAGCACGGAAAAGAACGGCCGCCGTTGTTTCGACAGCTGTTCGCCGAAATACCGGAAGAAGTACTCGTCATAAATACCCCAGGTTCCATCATCAGTACCGGTATGTTTTCCAAAGTCATTTTTCGAATAATATTTTTCGATCCCGACCATTTTGCAAAGCCGGTTGAACCCGAAGTGGTCCTCGCCCGCTCCCATGTAAAAGCTGGTTTCATAACCTTCGGCTGCAAGCAAATGCCCGATGCCGCGGAATGGTATGTTGTTGTAGTTGGAAAGATAAATGGGTTCATCCATCACGTCCGGCAGCGAAGCCAGTATGGCAGGCAGCCCCTTGTTCGATTCAAGCGCATTGCAATAGGCATTGTTGAAAACCGTACTGTGCTGCATCAGGGAATCAAGGAAAGGCATATATGCCTCGTGCCGCTCTCCTTTGAAAAATGATTTGGAAAATGACTCCAGTACGAAGATCACCACGTTCCTTTTCTGAAACGGCGAGTCGAACCGGTACTGGTGTTTCGCCGAAAACAACCGATCCAGCTCCGCTTCGGTGAAATAGTGCTTTTTCTCCAGCACGGTCTGCCGCCGTACCAGCGAGTACAGGAAATTGAAAGGAGAATTATTGATCAGTGGCTGGTAACGTGCCTCCGCATATAGCAACGGCGTCGAAGGCAGAATCGGCCGTTCTGAATATCCCCTCGCGAGTCCGAAACCTGCACCCAGTACCAGCAGGCTGCCGATGAAATAAGGAATCCACCTGGAACCACGCGGGGCATGGTTGCGCAGCAAGCGCAGCGAACGGTGTACCAGAGAAACTGCTACAACTGCAAAAACCAGCAACAAATACCAGTGGGTTTTGGCAAACGATGCGAAAGCAGAACCCGAATCTATCAGTACGTCGGCAAGGTCTGTCGTTGATCTCCTGTGGTTATAACCATAATAAGCCAGGTCGGCAAAGCTCAGTGCAAGGAAGGGAAGATTGAGCAGGTTAAACAAAAATACATTGACGTGCTTTTTACGCTCTCCTTTCAATAAAACGTCGACGAAGAAATAATAAACCAGGAAGGGCAGGTTAATATAAAACAAAGCTGAAAAATCCAGCCGGAACCCGCGGTAAAAGATCGTCAGCAGTTTCCCGAAGGTCCACTCCTCATCCGGGAAATACATCAACAGGAAGGCCACCCGTAGCAGCGTATAGATCAAAATCATCCAGCCGAATAACTTCGTTACAATCGCAAGCCTGCTTCTCATCTGTAATACCTGCTCTTAACGTTCACCAATACGATTTTCACCTGTGGGTCCTGTACCAGGCTGCCGAGGTGTTCCCGGTTAAAATAATTCTTAAACGCGATCGCCCAGGTAATGATATCCCTGCCCGGGAAATGTTCCTTGAGCATCGGCACATATCGGTCCTCCTGTGAAATAAAGCTCACCCTGGGTGAAATGGACCGGCGCAACTGATCCCACTGAACCTCCCTTGTATATTTCTGCAGCCATTCGGTTCGTATATTCTGAGCCACCCAGTATCCATGATCCGCCAGGAAATTGGCCACTGCCGTGTCATATACCTCCAGCACCACGTTCATTTTCAACTGGTGCTTCCGGTCCAGCTGGTTGAGTGACCGCAGTATAACAGCTGTATCGGCTGAAGTCACCTCACGGGTGTCCCACCACATCATGTTCTTCTCCGTGTCTGCAGTTTGCATAAAGCTATCGAGCAACACCGGCCTCCCCTCCAATGGCGGGTGATACACCAGAAAACGCTTCTGCTCGCCATCCCAGGTAACGTCTGTTTCCAGGCCGGCGAATTTCCCTTCCAGCAAACGATATCTTTCAATTGAATTTACGCGGTGCGCCCAGAGTTTGTTGAGACAGCTGTCGTTCTGAAAATCGCTCTGCTGGCACGAAAGACCGGCTAACCGGGCGTACTGAAAACGGAACAGTAACTCATAGCGGAAGCACCAGACGGCAACAGCAATGACAGCAAGCAACAGGATAATCAACAGCTTTCGCATGGAGGCCTCAATGTTACGAAATTCCGGAACTTAAATGGGTAGTTCATCCCGAAAACCAGGCAACGCTCAGGCGCAAAAAAAAATCCCGCTTCTTCCAAAACGGGATTGTATTGTAAAAGTTCTGGTGCTTAGTCTTCAACCTTCACTTTACCCTTGCTCTTCGCGATCACTTCTTCAGCGATGTTGTTCGGTGCAGGTGAATAGTGAGAGAACTCCATGGTAGAAGTGGCACGTCCTGACGACATGGAACGAAGCTGTGTAACGTATCCGAACATCTCAGACAGCGGCACCTTCGCCTTGATCACCTGGGCATTACCCCTTGTGTCCATACCTTCCAGCATACCACGACGGCGGTTAAGGTCTCCCGTAACATCTCCCATGTACTGGTCAGGTGTTACTACCTCAACCTTCATGATCGGCTCCAGCAGAACCGGCTTGGCCTTGCGACCTGCTTCACGGAAACCTGCCTTTGCACAAAGTTCGAATGACATCGCATCGGAGTCCACCTGGTGGAACGATCCGTCGAAGATCCGCACTTTCATATTGTCTACAGGGTAGCCTGCCAGCACACCGGTGCTCATTGCAGTCTCGAATCCCTTCTGTATCGCGGGGTGGAATTCCTTCGGAATAGATCCGCCAAAGATGTCGTTCTTGAACTGGAAGTGCTTACCCGGGTTTTCAGCGAGCCACTCTTTTTCAGCAGGCCCGATCTCAAACTGGATGTCGGCAAACTTACCACGACCACCCGACTGCTTCTTCAGCACTTCGCGGTGTTCGATTGTATTATGGAACGCCTCTTTGTAAGCAACCTGCGGGTTACCCTGGTTAACTTCAACCTTGAACTCGCGCTTCATACGATCAACGATGATCTCGAGGTGCAGTTCTCCCATTCCCGAAAGAATGGTCTGTCCTGTATCCTCGTCAGTCTTAACACGCAGTGTGGGATCTTCTTCTACCAACTTCGCGATAGCCATACCCATCTTGTCCACGTCGGCCTGTGTTTTTGGCTCAACGGCAACGGAGATCACCGGTTCGGGGATGAACATGTTCTCCAGTACGATCGGGTGGTTTTCGTCGCAAAGCGTATCACCGGTCTTGATTTCCTTGAAACCAACAGCGGCGCCGATATCACCTGCTTCGATGAAATCGATCGGGTTTTGCTTGTTCGCGAACATTTTCAGGATACGGCTGATCCTTTCATTCTTTCCGCTCCGCATATTCCTGACATAAGAACCTGCGTCAAGGTGACCTGAATAACAGCGGAAGAACGCGAGACGTCCCACGTAAGGGTCCGTCATGATCTTAAACGCCAGCGCCGCGAAAGGTGCTTTAGGGTCGGCCTTACGGGTGATCTGGTTTCCGGTTTCAGGATCAGTACCCGGTGTATCTTCAATATCGAGGGGTGAAGGCAGGTACCGGCACACGGCGTCGAGTGCGGTCTGCACACCTTTGTTCTTGAATGAAGATCCGCACATCATCGGAACGATAGAAAGATCGATCGTCGCCTTGCGGATCGCTTCGTGCACTTCTTCTTCTGTGATCGTGTTCGGATCATCGAAGAACTTCTCCATCAGGGTATCGTCGTATTCTGCAACGGCTTCAATCAGCTGCGCCCGCCAGTGGTTGGCTTCTTCCACCATATCGGCCGGAACCGGAATCTCGTCGAAGGTCATGCCTTCGGTTTCCATA
>DASVBM010000002.1:0-5448 GCA_036375835.1 Chitinophagaceae bacterium
CCGCACCAGTTCCACCAGGTTGAGGCCGGGATAATAACCGGAGGTCTGTAACTGCACCCCGATTATTTTCTTGATCTCATTAGGCGATTTATCGAGGTCTATGCCGTCAACCAGCACCTTACCGGAAGTCTTTTCCCTCAGTGTTTCAATGATCTCCAGCGTAGTGGATTTACCGGCGCCGTTCGGGCCGAGCAGCCCGAATATCTCACCTTCGTAAACGTCGAAGCTGATTCCTTTTACCGCGTGGAAATCGCCATATTTTTTGTGAAGGTCTTTGACTGCTATTATAGTACCGGCCATTTTTATCAGATGGGTATGATGTAACGAATGGTTGTTTGCCTGGGTACAAATGTCGTATTCCTGGTGGCTTCGTCAAAAATCAGTGCCGCTTTGCGAAGATGCTCGTTACCTTTCGCATCGAGGTAGCCGCTCGCACCACTGAGTAAAATACCTCCGCCGAATGTGTACCAGTTGAAATCGCGGTCATTGCTTCGCCAGTCAATAAACGAATACACGGATAAAGCAGCACCCGCGATACTGAGCACAGCGGCCGCCGTTTTATTGGCCTTATATTTTCCGAAGTGAAAATTCAGCTGTTCATTATGAAGGTGACTGAATAAACCAGCCAACTGTTTCCTGCCCACAAACAACCTGCCCTGGTAGATGATGGAAGGTTTCTTCAGTCCCGGGATGAACGTCAGGCCCTTTGGATTATAAAAAAACGACTCCTGCACCAGCTTCTGTGCAGAAGCCTCCTGTTGAATGCACAAGAAAAACAAGATGACAAATAGTTTCAACGCGCGGGAGCAGTTCACCTGACAAACATTTGGGTGTAATATAGTACACCTTTTTTATCGGCCACAATGCCAATACCTGTTTGTGTATAGTTTCCCTCGATATTCATTTTATGGCCCGGACTTTTTAGCCAGTCGCCAACTACCTCCCTGGCAGACGCCTGCCCGTAGGCAACGTTTTCTGCAACAGACCGCATACCGGGAATTTTGCTGGCCAGTGTCTTAGACCGGGTGTTGAATCCCTCGTGGCTGAAAGGCACAATATGATGAGCCATGTTATAACTATGCCTCCTCGATTCTTCAACAACCGCGTTATTTGTTTTCAGGGCACCGAGCCCGATGGACTTCCGGTACTGATTCACCAGTACCAGTACTTCATCCTCGATCGAAGGCGCGTCTGAACGGATGCTGGTGCCGGCTGACCGAACCTGTGGGCCGGAAACACTGGCGCAGGAAAATATGGAAAGGGTAAGAAGGACGGCGGCGGCAAAGAACAACCTGTTCATTAAGTGGATTTACCCGCTAATTTCCGCAATTTCTACACCTGTGCGGCTTCGCTGCCTTCATTTAACAAAACCGCAAGCTCGTTCATCATTGAACGGCTGCCAATGAACAGCGGGGTGCGCTGGTGCAGCTCCCTAGGTTTGATATCCAGAATTCGTTGTTTACCATCGGTAGCCACTCCGCCGGAAAGCTCCACGATAAAAGCGAAAGGGTTGCATTCGTACAGTAACCGGAGCTTCCCGTTCGGTTTGTCGGTGGTACCCGGATACATGAATATCCCGCCCTTGATCAGGTTGCGGTGTACGTCTGCCACCATGCTTCCTATATAACGCTGTGTATAGGGTCCTCCATCCGACTTCGTTTTGCGCTGGCATGCATTGATATAATTGCGCACGGCCTCATCATACTGGAAGAAATTGCCATGATTGACCGAGTAAATCTTCCCTTTATCCGGGCATTTGATATTCGGGTGACTCAGGCAAAACTCGCCGATGGATGGATCGAGCGTAAAACCATTTACGCCTCTGCGGGTGGCGTAAACCAGCATCGTTGATGAACCGTAAATTACATAACCGGCTGCCACCTGCCTGTTTCCCGGTTGCAGGAAATCCTCGTTTGTGCAGGGGCTCCCCAACGGGCTGACGCGCCGGTATATACTGAATATGGTTCCGATTGACACGTTAACGTCAATATTGCCGCTTCCATCAAGTGGATCGAAAAGACAAACATATTTGCTGTTATTGCTGACGGGGTCGTCGAAGACAACAATATCGTCCAGCTCCTCGCTGCCAATGCCAGCGCAGCTGATACCATGCTGCAGCACGCCCATGAACTGGTTGTTCGCGTAGACATCCAGCTTCTTCACTTCTTCACCCTGCACGTTGATGCTGCCGGCGTCGCCGAGGATATCGACCAGCCCTGCCTTGTTCACTTCCACATTCACCCGCTTTGCAGCAAGTCCAATATCTCTCAACAGGCTGCTGAGTTCCCCTGTGGCTTTTGGAAAATCTCTTAAACCCTGGATGGTAAACTCGTCGAGCGTGAGGACCTTTCTGTTGATATTCATATGGGCATTATTTGAGCGTGGATCAACCGTGGTAACGGGCAAATGTAATGAGTAATTCTTTATATGCCGGTAGCAAGCCGATCCTTCCCACCCCGGCCAGATCAGGTGCTGATCCGGTTCACTTACCGGCGTCATAAACATTTTTGCCCGACTTTTGCAACTTTGCCGCCATGCCCTGGGCGAGGCAGGAGTTTCACTATTGAGCACAGACCAAATCACCACATGAAAGTTTTCAAATTCGGCGGAGCAAGCGTAAACAGTGTTGAGCGGATTAAAACCGTAGCATCTATTATGCAGCGCTACCAGGGCGAAGGCCTGGTAGTGATCATTTCAGCGATGGGAAAAACCACCAACGCGCTCGAAGCCGTTGCAGAGTCGTTTTTCAGGGGAGAAAAAGAACAGGCAATTGGCCTGTTCCACCAGGTAAAGCAGCAGCACCTCAATACCGCGAAATACCTGCTGGTCAGAAACTACAATTCATGTTACAGCCAGCTGAATGATTTCTTTACCGAAGTGGAGTGGCTGCTGCACGATAAGCCTGTCCGCAATTATGATTACTATTACGACCAGATCGTCTGTGTGGGCGAATTGCTCAGCACTTCCATCGTCAGCCATTACCTGAACGAGGCCGGCGTTGTGAACCAATGGCTCGACGTTCGGGATATCCTGCGCACCGATGACAACTTCCGGGATGCCAACGTAGACTGGGAGTTTACCGGCGAACGGGTGCGTTCGGTGATCCGGGATGATGGGTCGATTTACCTCACGCAGGGATTTATCGGCAGTACAGATGAAAATGAAAGCACCACGCTCGGACGCGAAGGCAGTGACTATACGGCCGCCATTTTTGCAAACCTGCTGGAAGCGCAAAGCCTCACTATCTGGAAGGACGTTGAAGGGGTGATGAGCGCCGACCCCAAGCAGTTCCCGGAAGCCAGTTTTCTTGGCGAACTCAGTTTCAGCGAGGTGATCGAAATGGCTTATTACGGCGCACAGGTCATACATCCGAAGACCATCAAACCGCTGCAAAATAAAAACATCCCCTTACAGGTGAAATGTTTCCTGGATGCATCGCTGCCGGGCACCACCATCAGCAACAAAAAGACCAGGAATCTTCCTCCGATCATTGTGCTGAAAGAAAAACAGGTGCTGATGCACCTGTCCAGCCAGGATTTCTCTTTTGTGGGTGAAAAACCAATGAGCCGGCTCTACAGCATTTTCGCAGATCTGAAATTCCGCGCCAACCTTATTCAGACCGGTGCCATCAATGTGCAGCTCTGCCTGGATGATCATCCGGAAAAAATTGATCAGCTTGCAGCGGCAGCCTCCTGCATATTTGATGTGGAGCTGGAACGCGGGCTCACGCTGCTCACCATCCGTCATTTCAATGAATCATTGCTCGACAAAATGATAGAAGGGAAACAGGTCTTACTGCAACAGCGCACCCGCGAAACCGTGCAGGTAGTCTGCAGGTAACCTGAACTATCATGTTTGCCCTTCGCTATCGAAAGCAAAAAATGCCGGCATAACTGCCGGCATTTTCGTATCTGAAAGAGATTACATGATTACATACTCGCCCTTGCTGTTCACCGAGATCAGGGGCAGTCGCTTATGCTGTTCAAAATAATCAAACACCTGCCGGATATTGGAAGAAAACTTCTGATACTGCCCGTCTTCACTGCAGGCCTTGTTCAGGATGCTGAGGCTTTTCGAAACATTATAGCGCACCGGGAAGATGTGTACCGGGATGAAATCCTGCCCCTGGTTCCTGGCGTGGGAGGCAAGGATATACAGCTCCTCAATCTGGTGATCCTGGATGGGGATACATCCAACTGTCAGGCAACTGCCGTGAATGAAAATGTCGCCACCCGGTTGAATGGAATCACTGAGTACAAGGTCGGATGCGTTCGGGTAATTGATACCAAGTGAAAGATGGTAAGTACTCCTGGGGTTGAATACGTTGATATAGTAAAACCCCTCCGGCACCTGGTAGTCACCTTCCATTCTTTTCGGCCCCAGGCTTCCGCTGAGCGCGCAAACCTTGTAGGTTTTGAAGAGCTGGTAAGGTTCGGTGCTGCTGTTGCGCACCCAGACTTCCAGCTGGCTGTCATACTTGAAACTACGGATGTAAATCTGTTTTGCCGGCCAGGTAAGTCCTGCCTTTTCAAACTGTTTTCGCAGCGTATCCTCTTTCTTCGAAACCGCGGTGGCTACCCGTGGGTAGCTCTTCTGGATTTCATAGAATGATGCTTGCGGCTGCGCAAATGCCAGGCTAATGATCATTACCGAACAGGCCAACAAAAAAACCTTTTTCATCCGTACACGATTTTCGTTGATTTCGAAAATAAGCAATCTCTCTCCCACAAGGTTTCAGTGTGCATTAAGTTCTGTTTAAACGCCTGATTATTCACAGGAGCTTAACAGCGTAACCTACAAGTTACCCCGCATTGCCTGCTCTCTTTCAATCGCTTCGAAGAGTGCTTTGAAATTCCCTTTACCAAAGCTTTTTGCTCCCTTTCGCTGAATGATCTCGAAAAACAGCGTGGGCCTGTCTTCTACCGGCTTGGTAAATAGCTGGAGCAGGTAACCCTCCTCATCTCTATCAACTAATATTCCTAACTCCTTTAACGGTTCAAGGTCCTCATCTATTTTACCCACCCGGTCTGAAAGATCATCGTAATACGAGCCGGGAACCTTCAGAAACTCTACGCCGCGGCTCATCAGTTCGCGAACGGTCTGAACGATGTCATTGGTAGCCATGGCCACGTGTTGCACTCCTTCCCCATCATAAAATTCCAGGTACTCCTCTACCTGTGATTTCTTCTTACCCTCTGCCGGTTCATTTATCGGGAACTTCACAAAACCGTTTCCGCTACTCATCACCTTACTCATCAGCGCGGAATATTCGGTGGAAATGTCCTCGTCGTCAAAGGAAAGGATGTTACGGAATCCCATTACCTCTTCATAAAATTTCACCCAGGGGTTCATCTGGTTCCAGCCTACGTTTCCCACACAATGGTCAACGTACAGAAGGCCGGTTTCCGTTGGGTTGTAGGTCGATTCCCATTTCCTGTAACCAGGCAT
>DASVBM010000221.1:0-7918 GCA_036375835.1 Chitinophagaceae bacterium
GATCGGTATCCTGATGGCAGGCTGGGCAAGTAACAATAAATACTCCCTGCTCGGCGCAATGAGAAGTGGCGCCCAGATTGTGAGCTACGAACTCTCCGCCGGACTTGCTATTCTGACGATCATCGTACTCACAGGAAGCCTGCAGATCTCGGAAATCATCGAATCACAGCGGAACGGATGGTGGCTTTTCAAAGGACATATTCCTGCGATCATTTCATTCATCATTTTCATCATTGCCGTGACAGCTGAAACCAACCGGGCCCCGTTTGATCTTGCTGAAGCTGAATCAGAGCTAACTGCAGGATTCCACACCGAATATTCCGGGATGAAGTTCGCCTTGTTCTTCCTCGCAGAATACATTAATATATTTATCGTATGCGCAATAGGTGCAACGCTGTTCCTCGGCGGCTGGATGCCTTTGCACATCGGCAGTTGGGATGGCTTTAATCACGTGATGGATTATATTCCAGGTGTAGTATGGTTTTTTGCAAAAGTGTTTTTCCTGATCTTCCTCATCATGTGGTTCAGGTGGACGTTCCCGCGGCTGCGAATCGACCAGTTGCTGAACCTTGAATGGAAATACCTCTTGCCGATAAGCCTGCTGAATCTCCTGCTGGTAACAGTTATTGCGATTTTTGGCTGGCACTTTTAAGGGCAGACCAGTGTAGCTGGCTGTGAAACAGACATAAACATCGAAAATGTTTTTAAAAGAGTACATATCAGACGTTTACAAAGCAGCAAGATCGCTGCTCACCGGGATGAAAACCACCGGATACTATTTCACCCATCCGAAAGAGGTTGTCACCGAACAATACCCCGATAACCGCAATACCCTGAAAATGGCGGATCGTTTTCGCGGCGAAGTGATCATGCCACACGACGAAAACAACGAGCATGCCTGCACCGGATGTACTGCCTGCGAACTCGCCTGCCCCAATGCAACTATCAAGGTGATCACCAAATTCGATGTCTCCGCCGACGGAAAGAAGAAAAAAGCGCTGGACACGTTTGTTTACCACCTCGAACTCTGTACTATGTGCGGGCTTTGCGTGGAAGCGTGCCCTACAGATGCGATTAAGATGGGTCAGAATTTCGAACACTCGGTATTCGATCGCAGCAAACTGCTGAAAACTTTAAATCAACCGGGATCAAAAATCAGGGAGGGAATCGAATAATGGAAGCATCTGCAATTATATTTTATGCTATCGCCGCGTTTACCCTGACCTCAGGGCTACTGGCGGTCACAACGACTAAGATTTTCCGTTCTGCCATCTGGCTGCTTTTTTCCCTGGTGGGTATAGCAGCGCTGTATTTCTGGATGCAGGTTGAATTCATTGCTGCGGTACAAATAATAGTCTACGTAGGTGGTATCGTTGTGCTCATCATATTTTCAATATTTCTTACCCAGCAAAGCGGCAAGGAAATGCCGAAAGCCAGCCTTCGCAGAATCATATTTTCCGCCTTGGCTTCTTTGTTTGGCCTCGGCTTCAGCCTCAATCTGATCAGTGAATACAAATTCTCTGTTCCCGCACAGGCGCTGCAGGTGCAGATTAAGGATATTGGACGCCAGATGCTGAGCCCTACAGAACATGGATATGTGCTGCCTTTTGAAGTGGTGAGTATTTTATTACTGGCTGCAATGGTGGGATGTATTGTTATTGCAATGAAATCTCCTTCTGATAAACGCCCCGGCGAAACTGCAGAACCAAAAGAGACCGGAGTTAAGACAGGAACGGTGACCGTGATTAATAAACCTGAAATTGTTAAGGAGGTATAATATGGCTTCAGTACCGCTCGAACATATTCTATTCTTAAGTACTGCCTTGTTCTTCATTGGCATGTATGGCCTTTTCACCCGACGGAACATGATAACAATGCTCATGTCACTTGAACTGATACTGAACAGCGTAAATATCAATTTCGTGGCCTTTAACAAATATGTATGGCCCGGAAAACTGGATGGTATTTTCTTCACGATTTTCATAATAACTATTGCTGCTGCGGAAGCCGCTGTGGCGATTGCTATCATTATCAACCTTTATCGCAGCCATAAATCGATTGATGTGGAAGACGCAACCGACTTGAAGTGGTAAAGAATACAACGAAAAAAACCGCATATGAGCTATCTGCAATATATTTTTCTGGTGCCGCTTCTTCCGCTTGCAGCTTTCGTGTTA
Organism: Chitinophagaceae bacterium; assembly: GCA_036375835.1. Taxonomy (GTDB): domain Bacteria; phylum Bacteroidota; class Bacteroidia; order Chitinophagales; family Chitinophagaceae; genus JAEZDC01. Next base: position 2,178 of record DASVBM010000221.1, read on the forward strand.
CTTGGAGTATTCGGGAGAAAATATTTTAAAAAATCATCCGGCATCATCGGCACGGCCGCATTATTGGGTTCGACAGTTGTGAGCCTGTATACCGCATGGAATTATTTTTTTGTGAGTGGGAAGGTTGATGGCGTTTATCAGAAGTTCTCTGCTTTTAATTTCAAGTGGCTCGAATTTGGACCGGGGATTTCGATTGATATGGGTGGTACCGTGGATACTATTTCGGTGATGATGCTGGTGGTAGTGAGTTTTGTATCATTGATGGTGCACATCTTCAGCCTCGGCTATATGAAAGGTGAAGAAAGGTTCCCGACTTACTATGCTTTCCTCGGCTTGTTTACGTTTTCCATGCTTGGCCTGGTACTGTCTTCCAATATCTTCCAGATCTATGTATTCTGGGAGCTCGTTGGCGTATCGTCCTACCTGCTAATCGGGTATTATTTCGAGAAACCGTCTGCTGTTGCCGCCTCTAAAAAAGCATTTATTGTTACGCGCTTCGCCGACCTCGGTTTCCTTATCGGGATACTGGTACTCGGCTTTTACAGTGAGACGCTTGATTTCGGTTTGCTGATCCAAAGGCTCACCGATCCGACCTCTACACAGTACCTGGCGATAACTGCCGGATCTTTTCTGGGTGTTTCAGCGCTTACATGGGGACTTGTACTGGTATTTGCCGGTGGCGCAGGTAAATCAGCGATGTTTCCATTGCATATCTGGTTACCCGATGCAATGGAAGGCCCAACCCCTGTCTCCGCCCTGATTCATGCCGCGACGATGGTTGTTGCCGGTGTATTCCTCGTCGCCCGGCTATTCCCTGTATTCCAGATGTCGGCTGCTGCATTGGAAATTGTTACATGGATTGGTGTTTCTTCGGCACTGATTGCAGCGATTATCGCCTGCACCCAAAACGACATTAAAAGAGTTCTGGCATACTCCACAATGAGCCAGATCGGCTATATGATGTTTGCCCTCGGCGTAGCAGGTAGCGGCACTGCAGACAACCCCGGGTTCACCGGTTCGATGTTTCACCTGTTTACCCATGCCTTTTTTAAATCACTGCTCTTCCTTGCTGCAGGCGCCGTGATTCACATGGTACATAGCAATGATATGCGGGATATGGGCGGGTTGCGCAGACTGATGCCGGTGACGCACCTGGCTTTCCTCGTAGCCTGCCTCGCAATTGCAGGTATTCCACCTTTTTCGGGGTTCTTCAGTAAAGAAGAGATCCTGCTGGCGGCTTACGAGTCAAACAAGATTGTTTACGCTATCGGACTGTTCACGTCCGCACTGACCGCTTTCTATATGTTCCGGCTGTACTTCTCGATCTTCTGGAATAAGAGTCAGCGCCAGGCGAACGACCACCATCGAGAGGCAGGCTTTTCAATGAAACTGCCACTCGTGGTTCTCACTGTCTGCGCGCTCGTTGCCGGTTTCGTTCCGTTCTCCGAATTTGTTACCGCAGATGGCATCCCGTTTATCAGCCAGTTGCATATTGCGTTTTCATTGCCTCCGGTAACCCTCGCCGTCGTTGCTATACTTGTTGCCATGTTCATGTACCGGAAGGCCAATAATAAACCTGAAAAAGCAGCCGCTTTATTTGGTGGACTCTATAAAGCAGCCAGCCGCAAGTTCTACATAGACGAACTGTACATGTTTGTAACGAAGAAAGTGATCTTTAATTTCATCGGCGGACCAGCGGCGTGGATAGACAAAAACATTGTGGATGGTTTCATGAACCTGCTGGCCTTCATCACGGCTGCATTTTCCGAATTCATCAAAGGAATCCAATCCGGCCGTGTTCAGAGTTACGCGCTGTATTTCTTTGGAGGCGTGATCGGGCTCGCTGCCGTATTTATTTATTTCTGGAAATAATCTGAATATGAACTTATCATTGCTCATTTTGCTGCCACTCGCTACCGGAATCGGCCTGCTCTTCTGCAGGGGAGTGAAACAGGTGCGATCATTATCACTGGTTGGCTCTGTTGCACAGTTGGGCCTCGCGTTTCTGTTGTTGCTGGAATACTGGAAAGACAGGGCTGCCGGAAACAATGCGAAGATGTTATACGAAAACGATTTCACCTGGTTCAGGCCGCTGAACATTCATTATCATGTTGGCGTTGATGGTATTTCCATAGCAATGATCCTGCTCACCGCCTTCGTGGTTGTTGCCGGTGTACTGGTCTCCTGGACAGTGGAGAAACTTAACAAGGAGTTTTTCTTCCTGCTGATCTTCCTGAGTGTTGGAGCCTATGGCTTCTTCATTTCCCTTGACCTCTTTACACTATTCTTCTTCCTGGAGGTTGCTGTGATCCCGAAATTCCTGTTGATCGGCATCTGGGGTAGTGGTAAAAAAGAATACAGTGCAATGAAGCTCGCCCTCATGTTGATGGCTGGGTCCGCCCTGGTGTTCGTAGGACTGGCAGGACTATATTTCAATACCGGCACATTCGATGTAATGGCGATAAGCCAGATGAAAATTGCACCTGCCATACAGAAATTTTTCTTCCCATTTGCTTTTATAGGATTTGGAATATTCACCGCCTTGTTTCCCTTCCATACCTGGGTGCCAGACGGTCACTCGTCCGCCCCCACTGCGGCGTCTATGTTCCTGGCAGGAATTTCAATGAAGCTCGGGGGGTATGGCTGTCTCAGGGTGGCCACTTTCCTCATGCCGGATGCCGCTCATACCTATTCATGGGTGATCATCCTGCTGGCGACTATCGCAATTATTTACGGAGCGTTCGCGACGATGATGCAAAAGGACCTCAAGTATATCAATGCCTATTCTTCAGTCAGCCACTGCGGGTTTGTATTACTCGGAATCGGCATGCTGACGCGCACGTCAATTAACGGTGCTGTATTACAGATGGTCTCCCATGGCTTAATGACGGCCCTGTTCTTCGCGGCGATTGGCATGATCTATAGCAGAACACATACCCGTGAGGTTGCCAAACTGGGCGGATTACTGAAAGTAACTCCTTTTATATCCACCGTGTTCGTGATTGCCGGTCTGGCCTCACTGGGCCTTCCGGGTCTCAGTGGATTCGTTGCAGAGATGACTGTTTTTATGGGTGCATGGCAGAATCCGGATAATATGTACAGGCTCGCGACGATACTGGCCTGCGCTTCTATTGTAGTTACTGCAGTATACATTTTAAGAGCAGCGGGCAAAACGGTGATGGGTCCGATCAGCGAAAACTATATCAAACTGAAAGATGCAAGCTGGAATGAAAAGCTGGCGGCCGGATTACTGATCGCGGGAATCCTGGTGATTGGTATTGCTCCTTTCCTCGTATTTCAGCTGATCACACCAGGAACCGACGTCATCATGCAACAGCTGGCAAAGACAATCATTCCTTAAAAAATCCAACTATGTTACTGAATTTCCTGATACTGATGAAGCATGAACTCGCTGTTTTAGCGATCATATTCATACTGATGTTCCTGAAGCTGGGCAAGGATCGTAGTAATGTTACGGTACTGAATATGGTGAATGTATTGCTGGTGATCAATTTTGCAGTCGGCTTTTTCTGGAATCGCGAAGGCATGATGTTTAACGAGATGTTCCGGAACAACCCGTTGATGGTGCTGGAAAAAAATATCCTGAACCTGGGTGTTCTGATCATATCGCTGCAGTCATATGCCTGGCTCAGGACACATAAACACGTGCCGGAATTCTATATGCTGCTGTTATCTACCCTGGCAGGTATGTTCTTCATGATTTCCGGTGGCAACCTGCTGATGTTTTATCTTGGGCTGGAACTGTCAACAATACCCCTGGCGGCTGTTGCCAATTTTGACCTTGCTAAAAGGCAGTCTTCCGAGGCTGCAATGAAACTCATCATTTCTTCGGCTTTCTCTTCGGGTTTATTACTTTTCGGTATCTCGCTGCTTTACGGAACAACCGGTACTTTGATCTACACAGAACTTCCGGGTGTATTGAACGGCGGTTCACTCCAGGTATTTGCTTTCGTGCTGATACTCGCCGGTTTCGCATTTAAGATTTCAGTGGTACCGTTTCACCTGTGGACGGCGGACGTTTACGAAGGCGCACCGGTAGCCGTCACTTCTTTCCTTTCTGTGATATCGAAGGGAGCTGTATTGTTTGTGTTTATATCGGTATTGTATACCGTTTTTAAACCGCTGGCGGAAGCCTGGTATAACATGCTTTTTATTTTATCCGTGCTTACCATCATTATAGGTAACCTGTTCGCACTTCGCCAGGATAACTTCAAGCGGTTCCTGGCATTCTCATCCATTGCGCAGGTGGGATTTATACTCATTGGTATCACCGGCAGTTCACAGAGTGGATCGGGATCGGTGGTTTACTTTGTGCTAATCTATGTTTTCAGCAACCTGGCGGCATTTGGTGTGGTGAGTCTGGTGAGCGCTGTAACAGGCAGAGAAGGTATTAAGGATTACAAAGGCTTTTACAAAACCAACCCGGTATTATCCTGGATTCTCACCATCGCCCTCTTCTCGCTTGCAGGTGTGCCACCTACTGCCGGGTTCTTCGGGAAATTTTTCCTGCTGATGGCAGGCGCCGAAAAAGGCAATTGGATCCTTATCACTGTTGCCGCACTGAATATGGTGATATCTTTTTACTATTACCTCCGCGTAGTGAAAGCCATTTTCATGGATGATAACACGAATCCTATTCAAACAGTATCAATGCCCTTGTATCCGAGGCTGGCACTATATCTCTGCGTTGCAGGCATTCTGGTAGTCGGGCTCTATAGCGGTATTTACGAACACATTTATTCATTGAGCCTGAAGTTTTAAACCTACAGCCATGGCAATTAACAAGAACCACGAATTTGAAGACCTCGAAGGTGTGAAGTGTGCAATTGTGGAGAAGAATGTTTCCCAACCCCGCGTCGATTTCCTGAAAGAACTGTTGGAGTACAACGGTTATAAAGTTATAGTAGTTGCCAGCCCTCCACCCAAAGCCGCACCAGTTCCGAAGCCCGTGGCCGCTCCCGTTGAAAACGGCGAACAGGCTGCTGCCGTGCCTCCAGAAGCACCCACGCCCCCGCTGCCCCCCGCGACCTTCACGGTAGGGGTAACAGACGTCCGCTTCAACGCCATCAACGCGGTGTTCGGCAGATCCCTTAAGACTCCGGACGGGCATATCGTTACACTGGCATATTGGCAACAAAAAGAGGCGGTGTCAAATGACGAAGTACCGTACTTTGAGGAGACGCTATAGATGAAAATGGAATCCTGATACAAATCCCCCAGTTAGTTGTTATCAGTGGCCGATACTCAACACATATTCCGTTATTATCGAAACGAACCTTTAATCTACTCCTGAGCTAGGCTACCGATCCCTTTCGTTTTCTATCTCTTTTGTTTCACCACTATTAAAGTTCCGAATGGGTAATATCACCCGTGGAGTTGGGGGTATCACCAGTGTAACCGGACCACTACCAATGCCAATAATCGGCTTCCTTACAGCCAAGCAGAATCCATAAAAAATGCATAGTTGTTTGAATAGACAAACCGTAGGTATCACTGTGACCAGAAAGCTCGAGATTCTGTAAATTTCGACATGCTCAGCTACGAGAAAATTCTGAAGCCCGTACACAGGAATCAAAGTGAGCGCATAGATGATGACACCGCCGCAAATCCAAAATAATGGTTCCTGTGTGAGGGGCCTGACATTAATTTCTTTCATTACGAGTTTAGCCATCATCAAGAATCCGAATATCACCAGTTGCGTGTTCAAAAAAACAATCGTG
>DASVBM010000302.1:0-3462 GCA_036375835.1 Chitinophagaceae bacterium
AATGTAAATAAGCTGAGATCCGAGCGCTTTTCATACAAAAGGTATCCCCGGTTCTCACATCCTTTAAATTTTCACAGCTGGCGACCCTATTATGACCAGCCTGAATATTCGTTCACCGTTTATGGCAACAATATCCTGAACACCGTTGCCACAGAACTTGCTTACACATACAATGAAAACGAGAACAGTAACCGGGTTTCGGGAACACTGATTTACGGCGGTACCTACCTGCAGCCGTTTGCCGGTATCAGCCACACCTGGAACCGGTCCTTTGCTTTTTCACCCGATACTGTTGCGCACTGGAATGAATTTGAATGGATGGCAGGATTGCAGTTGCCGCTCGAGATCACTGGCGGGCGGATGTACCGTTTCCTGCGTCTGTCCGCAGATTTCCATGCAAATGATATCAGCTTTGTTGGCAGCAACAAGGCATTGTTTCGTGGCACTGACGTACGCTACCTCCAGGGAAGAGCCAGCTTTACGATGCAGATACAACAGGCTTCACAGCATATTTTCCCAAAGTTTGCATTGACGGCATTGACACAGTTGCGTAGCGCAACCAATGTCCATGCCCGGCAGTTTCTCAGCACCGGCAGCGTTTACCTTCCGGGATTTTTCCGAACGCATAGTATCGTGATCTCAGCAGCCTACCAGGGCAGGGACACCATGCGTCACTATGGGTTTGACAATGATTTTCCTTTTGCGAGAGGTTATGAAGGCGGTGTAGACCTGCCCAGAATGTGGAAGATCGGCGGGAACTATCATTTCCCGCTGGTGCACCCCGACTGGGGTTTTGCCAACCTGGTCTACCTTCGGCGAATCCGGGCAAATGCATTCAGCGATTATGCTGAAGCATTGAGTCTGCGTACCGGTTATGTATATACCTTCCATTCGGTGGGAGGTGAATTGTTTTTTGATACAAAGTGGTGGAATCAGTTGCCGGTGAGTTTCGGCGTCCGCTATAGCAGGTTACTAAAAAACTATCCATGGACGGGCCTGTCGGATAACCAGTGGGAGATAGTGATGCCGGTTGACCTCATCCGGTGATGCCGGAAACCAGAAGATTGCCAGGCGGTTCCCGGAAAACTGGTGCGGCGGGGGTGATAATTAAAAAATTGCTGTGGTAATTTTGCCCGGGAAGCCTATTTTTGCGGCTGCAATCCAGAACTATGGCACACGAAGTACACGTACAGGAATTTGATAATCCACAGGAAAAAGACATCCGTCACAACTGGGTGAACTCATCCAGGTTTTTCTTCTACCTGACAGTATTCTGTATCCTCGCTTTTGCGATCGGGGGATCTTACCGGTTATACCAGCAGAGCTACAAAGGAAAGCCGAATGTTGAGGTGCCGGACAATACACTGTATAACCCGAAGTATAAATAGCTAAAAACTGCTGTAAAAATTTTGCGGTAAGTTTTAGCTCGCTATATTTGCAACCCGAAAGTTCTTAACAGCCCGCTGAAAGGCGGTACACGCGGAAGTAGCTCATTTGGTAGAGCACGACCTTGCCAAGGTCGGGGTGGCCGGTTCGAGCCCGGTCTTCCGCTCTTTGAAAATCATCCCGCTTATGCGGGATTTTTTTTCAGAATACCTCCGGCTCCACGGAGGAGGCCCTGGTGGTGGAACTGGTAGACACGCAGGACTTAAAATCCTGTGGCCAGCAATGGCCGTGCGGGTTCAAGTCCCGCCCGGGGCACGAACAGGAATAGGTTATACCATCGTATAACCTATTTTCATTTAATCTTATCGGTTTGTTCCTGTTTAATAAAGGATTATCACTATAACCTGGTTTGTCCCGCTTTTGTCCGCTGTATTTTTTGTACAATAAGTTTTGAAAGCGCAATTTCACCCAGCAACGTCAAGCAAAGTCTGTCAGTCCAGGCATCTCAATCAAAAGTTTAGGCATTCCGGCGATGAGTATACTGACTGATACCTATCGTTCACTAACCAAAACCTCGTTATGAGAAAATTTTTGCAGTTATTCTGCATGGTACTGGCCCTGCTTTCCTATGGAAACGGAATTTGCTACGGTATTCAACATTCATCGCAAACATTACAGCAGGGCTTACATTCCCGTCCGGCAGTCTTTAATTCCGGTGACACGGTTACAACGGGTGCAATGACTGGGGTGCCGGTTGCTGGTCTTGGAGCAGCCATCACGCTCGAAAGCAGCCGCAGCGAAGGACTTGATGTATTAAATCATTCATCGCTTCAATGGGGGCAGTCCTCTTTCACGGTTGAGGGATGGGTCAAAAAAGGAAACGGGGCTTCGTTCTACACAATTGCCGCAAAACAAAATGTTGGTGGGGGCACTGGCTGGTTTTTCAGGTTCAATGGTAACAAGCTTTCGTTTGCAACAGTGGGTGCGGTTACCAACTATGTGGATGGTATAACCGATATCAATGACAACAGCTGGCACCATGTTGCAGCGGTGATGGACGCAACCTCCAAAACGCTTACCCTTTATATAGATGGGGCTGTTGAAAAGACCGCTGCATTCACCACTGCTGCCAATATCAACAACACTCAGAAACTTGGGGTTGGCTATAAACCAAATTACGGCGAGTATTTCAATGGTTCTATCGACGAGGTGCGGATCTGGACTGTGGCACGGACAACAGCTCAGCTGAATGAATACCGGAACACGCCGCTGACCGGCACTGAGTCGAACCTGGTAGCCTGCTGGAGTTTTGAGGAAGGAAGCGGAACAGCCGTAACGGATCTTACCGCCAACGCGAACAACGGTACGCTCCTGAACACCGATGCAGACGAATGGATAACAGGGAACATTACTTATACCCGTAGTCTGAATGAGGACAATGCAATTACGCTGCGTATCGGTGGAAGCGAACCGGGTAATCCTTCTGGCGTTACAGCGCTGGTGTCACAATTACCGCAGCATGGGAAAATATTCCAGACCAACGACGGCGTTACAGAAAGCACAGAGATAACCGCTACCGGTACGCAGCTGGTAGACGCGGGAGGAAACCCACGCAGGCTAATTTATAAGCCATTTACCGATTATAACGGTTCAGATAATTTCAGTTACCAGGTCACCAACGGCACAACCAACTCGGCCAATACAGAAACTGTAAATCTCACCGTTACGGCAGTAGATGATCCGCCGGTAATCACTTCAAATGGTGGAGCTGCAACAGCGTCCATCAGCCTCGCAGAAAATCTAACCGCTGTAACAACGGTCACCGCCACAGATGCGGATGCGGGCACATCCATTGTCTACAGCATTACCGGGGGTGCAGATGCCGCGAAGTTCTCTATCAACGGCAGCAGCGGTGCACTGGTCTTTGTGGTTGCACCGGACTTTGAAACCCCGGCCGATGCAGATGCAAATAATAACTACGAGGTAACTGTCCGCGCCAGTGATGGTACCAATTTTGACGAACAGACGATCACAGTTACAGTAACGAATGAAAACGACAATACACCTGTAATCACT
>DASVBM010000475.1:0-6921 GCA_036375835.1 Chitinophagaceae bacterium
AATGGTCCCATATAGGTATTATCTACCGCCAGCATCACTTTCCTGTCTGTGGTGCTGTATCGCGCGGCGAGCCTGCTGCACATTTCAATATCGATCACGTCATTGGTGGGATTTGCCGGCGTTTCGATAAAGATCATCTTCAGTTTTCCGCCGGCGCTATGTTGATCCAGCAGCTCAACGATTTCATCTTCCCGGTCATCCGGGCGAAAGCCGATGCCAGTGATCCCGTACTGATCGAGTACGTGATGAATGAATTCGTGCGTGCCGCCATAGAGTGGGTTACTGAACAACAATACATCCCCGGGTTTGAGATAAGTCATGAACGTGGTGGTGATGGCGCTCATGCCACTGGAGAAAACAGCAGCGGCTTCGCCTTCATCCCATAGTTTCAGGCGGTCTTCCAGGATTTCCATATCCGGGTTATTGAGGCGGCTATAGATCAATCCCATATGTTTCTGGTCGTAGGGTGCCTTTCCATAAGCCATGGCGAAAAAATCTTTCCCGTCCTGAGCTTTTTTAAATACAAAAGTGGAAGTGTGGAAAACCGGGCACTTCACCGCGCCTTCACTCAACTGCGGTTTATATCCATATCCCATCATCTGGGTTTCCGGTGAAAACGAATGCTTTTTCATACGGTCAATTTGAGTTCAAGGTGGTGAAATTCTGCAGGTTAAAAAATGACTGCTGTCATTGGAAAGGCCTTGAGATGAATTTGTCAACACAGCGGTTATTTGTTGCGGGATGGCCTGGCGCTCAGTTATATTTGCGGCATGAGCGTGGAGAAGATCATCACCGAATGGAAAAAAGGAAAATTCCAGCCGGTATACTGGCTGGAAGGGGAAGAGCCTTATTATATCGATAAGGTGGTGGAATACGCGGAAACGAAAATCCTGACAGAGAGCGAGGCGGGTTTTAACCTTACCATTTTCTATGGACGCGATGCGGATTGGGCTGCGGTGGTAAATGCCTGCCGGCGTTACCCCATGTTTTCTGAACGGCAGGTGGTGCTGCTGAAAGAAGCCCAGCATATGAAAGATATCGAGAAGCTGGAAGGATATATTGAGAACCCGCTGCCATCTACGGTATTTGTGGTGAGCTATAAGGATAAAAAAATCGACGCGCGCACCACGTTTGCAAAAAGGCTGAAAGCGAAAGCGGAGGTATACACTACCAAAAAAATGTATGACAACCAGTTGCCGCAGTGGGCTTCCGGCATGGTGGAACAACATGGGCTATCCATCAGCCAGAAGGCGCTTGCGCTGCTGGTGGATCACATCGGGAACGATCTGAACCGGATCGAGAACGAGATTGAAAAGCTGGCGGTGAACCTCGGCAGCCGGACGAATATCACGGAAGACGATATCGAAAAATACATAGGTGTCAGCAAAGAGTTCAACGTCTTTGAACTGCAGGATGCGCTGGGCAAAAAGAACCTGCCGAAAGCAATACGGATCATACGTTATTTTGAATCGAACCCCAAAGCGGCTCCAATACAACTGGTGCTTCCGGCGCTTTACGGTTATTTCAGCAAGGTTTATATGGTGCTTGGCGCCGGGGCGAACGATGAGAAAGGAATCGCCGCCGAAACCGGCATTAATGGTTACTTCATCAAAGATTATATCTCCGCGGCAAAAGCCTATGGGCCTCAGGGTGTGGAGAAGATCCTGCTGCTGCTGCACCAGTACAACCTGCGCAGTATCGGCGTGCACGATGCCGGAACGGCAGACGCCGATCTCATGAAGGAACTGGCGGTGAAAATGGTAGCGGGGTGAAGCTGATTAAACGCCCTACTGCCATGAGTCAGCGGCTCCTGAAATGCTGTTAGCAAGCTTTACTTCAAAATGGCCTTTGCAGCCACTGCGTCTTTAGCCAATTGAGCTTTCAGTTCGTCGAGGTTATTCAGGGGTATGTCGCCGCGGATATAGTCATGCATCCGCACTTCCAGCGTGTCGCCGTAGATATCTTCGTCGAAATCGAAAATGTTGACTTCAATAGTGCGGTGCTTTCCATCGATCACCGGCCGGTTGCCGATATACATCATTCCCTTCAATACAGACGGGCGGTTGTCGATGCGAACCTCGCAGGCGTAGATGCCATCGGCAGGTATCAGTTTTTCCTCGCTTTCCACGTGCAGGTTGGCAGTTGGATAACCAATGGTGCGGCCCAGTTTATTTCCTTCAACCACGGTTCCGGAGAAAAAATAATGATAGCCGAGAAAGCTGTTTGCCGTGTTGACATCGCGCTCCAGCAGTGCCTGGCGGATACGGGTGGAACTCACGATCACTTCGTTCTGCAGTTCTTCGTTGATCTCCCGAACGCGGAACCCGAGCCTGGAGCCGAATTCATCCATCAGATGGTAATCGCCTTTGCGCCCTTTACCGAAGCGGTGATCATAACCAATGATCAGCGTATGCGGGTGAAAACTCTTATACAGGAATTCTGTGATAAAGTCTTCGGCGCTGAGGTTGGAAAACCGGTTATCGAAAGGCACCACCACCAGGTGGTCAATGCCTGAAGACTCCAGCAGCCTGATCCTTTCGTCCAGTGTGGTGAGCAACCTGATATCGCCGGGAACAGAGGAGACGATCTTACGGGGGTGCGGATGAAATGTGAGGATCACCGTTTCCCCACCGTTCGATTCTGCTTCAGCCTTCATCTGGCGGATGATTTTCTGGTGTCCCAGGTGTACGCCGTCGAAAGTGCCGATAGTTACAATTGCATTCCTGAAAGCGGGAAGTGCCGTTAAATCTCGATATACCTGCATGGTGGGCAAAAATAGTGAATACTCACCAGCGGATACTGCAGTGCAGCGACGTACTTTTGCGCTTCATCGTTTCATCATGTCTTTATATTCTCAAAGGGGCGTTTCCGCGCAGAAAGAAGAAGTACACCGTGCGATCGCGCGGCTGGACAAAGGGTTGTATGAATATGCGTTTTGCCGGATGTACCCCGACTTTCTCTGCGGTGACGAAGATTATGTGAACATCTCGCATGCTGACGGCGCCGGTACAAAAAGCATTCTCGCCTACCTGTACTGGAAAGAAACGGGGGATACTTCGGTGTGGAAGGGTATTGCACAGGATGCGGTGGCAATGAACCTGGATGACCTGCTTTGCGTGGGCGTGTGCGATAATCTATTGTTCTCGTCTACGATCGACCGTAACAAGTCGGTGATTCCCGGTGAAGTGATCGAAGCGGTTATCAACGGAACACAGGAGTGTTTCGACAAGCTGAGGGAATTTGGAGTGAACATTCATTATCTCGGTGGCGAAACCGCCGACGTAGGCGACGTGGTGCGCACGATTGCGGTGAACGGCACGATGACAGCGAGGTGGCCGAAACAGAAGCTGGTCACGAATGAAAAAATACGGCCCGGCAATGTCATTGTAGGATTCGCGGGTTACGGGCAGTCTGTTTATGAAACGGAATACAATTCCGGGCTCGGCAGTAACGGCCTGACAAGTGCACGGCACGATGTACTCGCCAATCATTACGCGTCAGGCTACCCCGAAACCTTTGAACCCACGCTCGATCCCGGGGTTGTTTACATTGGAAAAAACAGGATGCAGGACAGGATAGATATAGAAGGGACCAGCATCTCCGTGGGGAAATTGTTGCTTTCGCCGACCCGCACTTACGCGCCACTGATGAAACAGCTGCTGGAGGGTATGTTCGAAGATATTTATGGCGTGATACATTGCAGCGGAGGTGGCCAGACCAAATGCATGAAATATCTTCCGCAGCCGATGCGAGTAGTGAAGGATAATCTTTTCAATCCGCCGCCGATCTTCCGGCTGATCCGCGAAAACTCCGGCGCTGACCTTCGTGAAATGTACCAGGTGTTCAATATGGGGCACCGGTTGGAAATTTATACGAATGAAGCAGCAGCGGAAAAGATGATTGAAGCTGCCGGCAGGTTGAACATCGCAGCAAAGATTGTGGGCCGCACAGAATCCGCTGAATCGAAGCAGCTGGTGCTGAAGCCGGAAGGCGAGGAGGTGGTGTACAATTTTTAGATACATTTGAACAGATAAATTATCGCTATGTCTGAAGTAGTCGTTTCGGTTCAAAACGCTTATATATACCAGGGCGACAACCTGATCCTGGAGGATGTAAATTTCGAGGTGCATAAAGGAGAATTCGTGTACCTGATCGGGAAAACAGGCACGGGTAAAAGCAGCCTGCTGAAAACACTTTATGGCGAATTGCCGCTGAAGAAAGGCCGTGGTAACGTGGTGGGCTTTGATCTTACGTCTATGACCTGGAAAAAAGTACCCTTTCTCAGGCGTAACCTGGGGGTGGTATTCCAGGACTTTCAACTGCTTACCGACAGGAATGTACACGAGAACCTGCGGTTTGTGCTGAAAGCAACCGGTTGGGAAGACCGGAAAGCTATGGACGATAAGATCAATGACGTACTGGATAAAGTAGGTCTCCGCAGCAAGGGATTTAAGTATCCTTTTGAACTGAGTGGCGGAGAGCAGCAAAGGGTAGACATCGCGCGGGCATTGCTGAATTCACCGAAACTGATACTGGCCGACGAGCCGACCGGTAACCTTGATCCTGAGACCAGCGATGAAATTATGCAGCTGCTGTTTCTCATCGCCAAAGATTTCGGTACTGCGGTGATCATGGCAACACACGACTTCATCGTGATCAATAAATATCCTTCGAGAATGCTTACCACAGAACGCGGTAAGGTCTTCGATACGCCCGTGGAAGCGATCATGCATCGCTGATGCCGGCGAGTTCCAGTATTTTTTTTGCCGAGGCGGTATTGTTAAACATGGTGCCCAGGAGGGCCTCCCTTTCCTGCGCCTCTTCTTTACGAAACGGCTGGAAATACAACTGCTCAACCGTATCGCGCATATGATCGGTGGTGTTGGCAATATGGCACAACGGCTCCAGCCCTGTTCCCGTCACGCTCGCCTCGTTTACCACGCAGTGCCTTCCGTTGTACAATGCGTTCAGCAGTTTTAGTTTGATGCCGGAGTAAGAAAAAGAAGGGATGATATTAATATGCGCCTCGCGGATGAGTTCATTCAATCGATCCTCCGAAGGGTCAGGGATCAGCGTGAGATTGCGGTACTGCTTCACCAGTCTTTTTAATGAGGAAGGAGGGTTTTTTCCTGCGATCTTCAGCGAGATATCTACCGCGGCAAATACTTCTTTTGCCAGCCAGCTTACTGCCCGGATATTGGCGTCAACGCTGAGGTCGCCCTGGTAAAGACAGTATCCCCCCATGCCTTCTGCCGGGTTCACCTGCCAGGGGGGCAGAAACAGCGGCAGGTAGCTGACATTCACAGCGCCTGTTTTTTCCTTAAAACGACCCAGGTCCTTTGGTGTGACTGCAAGAAAAGCCGCCCGGCCTGCTATCCTTTTTTCATAAGCTGCCAGTAAACGGCTTTCGCGCCAGTAATAAATTTTCTTTAACGGGTGGGTGGCAGCGTGAAACAGCTCGTTGTAATAATCAGACTCGACATTATGGAGCCTTACCAGCTTTTTCCTATTACTGAAACGCGGATCGTTCAGCAAAGCGGTGCAATGAATCCCTTCCATTAAAATGGGATGGTCATCAGCCAGTAAACGGCGAAACAGTTCTTCGTTCTTCCTGCCGGAAACAATGTAGGGTAAGCCGCTGAAGAACTGATTGGTTCTTTCGTAGTAATAGACCGATTCGCAATACCGCTCCAGTTCCCGCCGGCGTCCGCGGCCGTAATCGAAACAATGCAGATGTATCTTCACGCCTTGTTGCTGCAGCGCCGGCAGCTTGTAAAACAAATCGAAAACACCGCCATAGTCCACAGGATAAGGCACGGTGAGTGAAATAATATGTAAGGCTTTTTCCAATCGGATATTTTATAACGCGGAATAGAACGACAAGAGCTTCTTTTCTTCCACGGTCCAGTTCAGCGAAGTTCTGGCAAGCAGGCAGCCTTCCCGGAGCCGGGCATGAAGCTCATCGTCTTCCAGTAACGTGTTTATTGCTGCGGCAATTGTTTCCGGGGAAGTGTCTTTGATCATGAGCGCTACTTCGTATTGATCATTCATCCGGACATATTCGGGATAATTGACGCAAACCTGCGGTACCCCCGCCATAATATAGTCGAAGAACCGGTTTGAAAGGGAGTGGTACTGGTTCATGCCGGTGGCTTCAAATAACATAACCGCGACCCAGGCTTCCGGAGTAATATTTTTCAATTCTTCCGGCGGTACATAACCGCGCAACTCCACCTTGTCTTCCACACCGTAATGTTTTACCAGCTGTTTTGTCTGCAGAAAATAATTGCCTTCACCGCAGACCAGCAATTTCGCATTCACCTGCCGCATTGCCGGGATCAGGGTCTCAAAACTGCGGCCTTCGTTCACTGCACCCTGATAAATGATAAACCTGGTTTGGCCATCCCTAACCCTGGTCTGCGGATCCGGAGTTGTACATACCGGTAAATTCCGGATCATTTCATAGGCTACACCATATCTTTTCCGGAGTTCTGCCACCAATGATTCGTTCACGGTGTATCCTTTGGGGAATTTCGGTACGGCAAAACGTTCAACCGCCGTCCACCACTTCAGGATGAAAGGGCGTTGAACGATCTCCTTCATTTCGGTAAACAGCTCATGGGCGTCATATACGCGTTGTTTCTGCCTCAGGATCGATACGAAATAACAGGGGAGGATCGTGTCGAGATCTATGGCGCAAATGGTATCAAAACGCCTGAATAGCAGGAAAAAGAACAGCCTGAAGTTGTATTCGGCATAAAACAGCGGCCCGCGTTGAAACCAGCAGTGCAACCGCTTTTGCCTGAAGGAACGATGCGTAAGGCCGATTGATCCCGGCTTTCTCCTCCCTACCAGTAATACGTCGTATCCGTTGGTTGCCAATGAATTACAGATCCTTTGCATCCGCTGATCGTAACTCAG
>DASVBM010000292.1:0-6282 GCA_036375835.1 Chitinophagaceae bacterium
TATTTTTCTGATCCGTCAACTGAGAAGGATGCTTCCAGGTGGAAGACCAATATTTACTATATTCTCCAGTAACCGCTGTGAAGCAACTTAATTCCGGCCAGCGGTATTCAGTTTTTTACTGTTGGTTCCGGCTCGTGGACCACTTTCAGCGTACATTCTGTAACCATAGCGGCGAGCGCACCCAGCGCTGCCATAACCGGCGCCAGCAATGCACCCGCAACTCCAACAGTCAGCGGAAAGGTCATCAGCTCCCTGCCCGATTTATCGGCGATCGTAACTTTCCGTGCGTTCCCTTCTTTTACCAGCTCTCTTATTTTCTTCAATAGGGCCTCACCTGCCACGGTGTAGGTCTGGTAATTTGTTTTTTCCATAATTGATTCTTTTAAATGCTAAGGCGGAATCCGTCCAGGAATCCGCCTTAAATCGTATGGCAGTTATCAGATCTTTTACGACGGTTACTCTGCCATTGCTTGTTTCATCAAAAGCTAACCCAGGCTTAGTCGCTGTTTTTATGTACAGTTTTGGAGGAAGGCGAGTTTAGCGGTTTTTACACCATTATGTCTGCTCCCTGCTTCGCCGGTCTGCTTTTTAATTAAACCGGTGTAAAACTAAGCCCGCGTGCTAAGGTTCTGAATGACAAATGTCAATCAGTTACTGTTTGTGATCAAGCGATTTATACCACCAGTAAATGCCGCGCACGTCTGTGGTGAAATTTTTTACGAGGGCAGTCAGCGCGATCTCTTCCAGCAGGTCGAATGCGGTAACAACCGCTGCAATATAGAACAGCAGCAGGGGAGGTTGTGGCAGGAAAAACAAAAGCAGGATGAATACGCCCTGGAGCACGGCAGCGATCTTTGCGAGATAAGTATGGAAGCTGCTGGGTCGCCTGTAGCGAAGCATTGCAAATGCCAGTTGCAAAAGAAACAGCAGCACCAGTATCGCCACGATCACCGTTTGCTGCCTCAGAAATTCAGGCT
Source organism: Chitinophagaceae bacterium (assembly GCA_036375835.1). Classification (GTDB taxonomy): domain Bacteria; phylum Bacteroidota; class Bacteroidia; order Chitinophagales; family Chitinophagaceae; genus JAEZDC01. The sequence goes on from DASVBM010000292.1 coordinate 978, forward strand.
TTTCCACTACGATCGCAACAATAGCCACGAGGATCGTAAAGTCATCAGCAAGTGAATCGATCCTTGATCCCAGGGTAGATACCACCTTGTAACGGCGGGCAAGGAATCCATCGACGGCATCAGTAAAAAAACTCACTGCAAGCATCCATTTGAACAGTTCCATGTTACCGGCGAAAACAAGTATCAGCAGCAGCGGTGCTGCAACCAGCCGGTACCAGGTGATGGAGTTAACCAGGTAATATGCACGTGAATGATCCATCTTGCTGAAAGTTACCGAATAAATCAGTGTTTTGTTTCAGGTATGCCGCAGCGAATCCAAACCGGGAGACCTGCAGCGGCAGGCTTAATATTCTTGACTGAAATCAGCATATACTTGTCACCAGTCATTTTTCACTGGTTTAGCCTGCTGTACTTTCCCGGCTGTAAAAACGCGGATTATGAGAAAGGTCATCATCGCGTTCGATGGCAGGAATTATTCACATAGTGCACTTGAATTTGCCCGCTTTCTGAACGAAGAGAATCCCTTGTTGCTCACCGCCGTATTCGCCCCCAATCTTTCATTTGCCGGTTCGTTTGTTTACCCGACCGAATTACCTGTTTCGTCGGCGTACCCTTTGCTCGACGACTCTGTAATAGAGGAGACAGAAAAGAACGCGGCGCATTTTTCTGAATTCTGCGCCCGCCATGGTATCGAGTACCGCATTCATAAGGATATCTCAGATTTTGCCCTGCCTGAGCTGAGGTATGAAAGCCGTTTTGCCGACCTGATGCTGGTCGACAGCCGTTCATTCTATTCGCATCCTGAAAAGCAGGAAATATCGGAACTGTTCGAGGAAGTATTGCATATCGCGGAGTGCCCGGTAGTAATACTTCCATCTACATTTGAAGTGCCGCAGCAGGTAGTGCTTGCCTACGATGGCAGCGAGGATTCGGTGTATGCCATCAAGCAATTTGCTTACCTGTTCCCGGAATTTGTAAGCAGGCCCTGCCTGCTGGTGTATGCCAACGCCATTGTGCGAAAGGATGTGCCTGATCTCTCCAACATCGGGGAGCTTGTTTCCCGGCATTTCGGCGACCTCAGCATTGAAAAACTCGAGATGATGCCGCAACGCGATTTTGCCGGATGGCTGGCAGGGAAGCGTTCACCGCTTCTCGTTACCGGCTCGTTCGGCCGGTCTTCTGTATCCAGGCTTTTCAAAAAGAGTTTTATCAACGACGTGATCCAGTATAGCGGAACTTCAATTTTTGTTGCGCACAGGTGAACCGGTGAATGGCTGAAAAACGGATGGATCAAAATGAAAAATTGAGCAGATAAGCAAAGGACCCTGTTATGCACCGGGTCCTTTTTATTTCCGGGCGTTTATCAAGCGGTGTGGTAAGCAGGAGCAGAGATTCTTTCGTATCTCCCGGTCATCCTGGTAATCCGGATCCGGAAGATCAGCCCTCCAATGGCTTCCAGGTGCTCTGGTGTGAAAGGCCATTCACTGCTGAGCTGAAACGTCTGGCTTGCCGGATGTGGCGTATGTCTTTCCAGCAGTACCGTGATGGCTTTATCGCGGTCGGGACCGGGTGGCAGCACTTCAAAGCTGCCCCAGAGGATCACCGATTTCCAGTTTGCCATACTTTCCATTACGTCAACCTGGAAGCAGACTTCGGGGTTCTTCTGCATCATCGTTATTTTCATGCCTTTGCCGGAATGGCAATACAGTGATTGCCCGTCGTAGGCATAACTGATGGGTACCACATAAGTAACCCCATCTGCATTGCAACCGAGGTGGCCATATATCTGCTGGTGAAGCGCTTCCTGCATTTCCTCATCGTTCAGTTTTCCAAACATGGTCAGCGGTTTTACAGGTTAGGTCTGTTGGTTGCCATCAAAGTGCAGTGGTTTGGTAGCTTTTACCAGTATATACGAACCTTTTCCATAGCCAGGTTCCGGTAGTTCGGCAACCTTCAGATTCTCCGGTGCATGGAAAAGGGTTTGCGAAAACTCAAGGGTGTTAAACCCGGCTGCAGTGAGCTTAGCGGTGATCTCTTCGGAGGAGTAAAACTTTGCCAGCTGGTAAAAAGTGCTGGTTTCGCGTTTCCTTTCGTACTGCTGGGCCACCGCGCCATACCTGTCGAGAAAGCCGACGATCAGTACGCCACCATACTTCAAAACCCGCCAGGCTTCGGTAAAAGCGGCATCGGGGTCAGTGAAATAGCTCACGCAGAAGTTCATCAGCACAAAATCGAAACTCAGTCCGCGGTATGGCAGGTTTTCGGCCACCGCGTCGACCGCGTAAATACCCCGCCTTAATGCGAGGGTGCGCATGTTGTCTGCAGGTTCCACGCCATCATGAATCTGCAACTCGCGGGCAAAGCGACCGGTGGCGACGCCGATCTCAAGTCCCTTGATGTGATCTCCTTTCGGGATAAGGAGGCGAATTGCTTCCACTTCCGTTTTGAATACTTCAGGGTGTTTCTCGAACCATTCTTCATACTCAGCAACATGTGAATTGAAAGGCAGAGTTGTTGTGTTTGTTTCCATATCTGGTTATTTAAAATCCAAAAGGATAGGTTTCTGGCACCTGTTCACCATCCGGCTTGAGGTGTAGGGGATGGATGGCACTGGTACGGTCAAGAAATATAAAAGCATCGTAACGCAGGGGCAGCACTGTAGGGTTATAATTGCTGATGAGGTCGTACTGCGGGTTATATACCACGCCGATTCCCCTGTGGTCAAACTGGTTTTCCAGGTAGATATCGATAAGAAAATCGTCCATCAGCAGCAACTTATCCCCCGCAGAAGCCTGGTGCAGGTAATGTTCCCAACTGCCTTTTTTTGCCGGCGGTATCGTGGTTTTTCTCATCGGTCCACCCCATCTGCGTGCTGCAAAAGTGTTTCCTTCATAGGTTCCGAATCCAACCAGTACGGTTCCGGATTCATGGTGTTCCAGCCTCACCAGTTCGCCAAGGTTGTACATCCCTGCATCTCTCATATCAGTTGCCCTTGCGTCGCCGATATGCGCGTTATGCGCCCATACCACCGCCTTCGAATCGTCGCCGTAAAAGTCAAGCAGGCTGGAGAGGCTGTCTGCCATATGCCTGTCGCGGATATTCCATGCGTGCGGTCCGCCCTTCAGCATCGAACGATAATATTTTTCGGCATTTACCGCAACCAGGGCGTTCTGGTAAGTACTGAAAGCCCCCTCGTAATCCTGGTCATAACTGCCAAGGCGGTTCCTGATCTCCCGTAGCAGGTTCAGCACCACGGTTTCACAATGTTCGGAAACGATCTCTGCATTCCGTGCGTAGGAGATTCCTTCGTCATCACGGTAAGGTTCGAAACACCGCATCGCGGCTTCCGCTTTCTTGAGCGCATCCCTGTCTGTTTTTTTCAGGAAATCAACAATCGCTTCGAGCGATTCATATAAACTGTAAACGTCGAGGCCATAGAACCCTGTTTTCTCCGCACTGGTGAGTAACCGGTTGTGATCACGCAGCCATTCGCAGAAAGCCATCATCTCCCAGTTCGCCCACATCCAGGTAGGCCAGCGGTTAAACTGCTTCAAAACCTGCTGGATATTATCACCCGACCCGGGGTAGTTTTTTACATACCTGTTCACCTTATAACAATCCGGCCAGTCGCCTTCCACTGCAACGAAACTGAAACCCTTTTCTTCGATCAGTCGCCGGGTGATATGTGCCCGCCAGTTATAGAATTCGTGGCTGCCATGGGTGGCTTCTCCCAGCATCACTATTCTCGCATCGCCTATTCGCTTCAGCAGCGGGTCCAGGTCGGCTGCTTTTTCAAGCGGGCAGGACAGCTGCTGGAGGTTGAAGACAACTTCCTGCTCGTCCAACTTCGGTCTGGATTTAAACGCGTGCATAGTATCCATGTTACAAAGTGAAATGAATTGATCGCCGCATTCAATGAGAACTGTCATTCCCATTGTGACACCTGTCATTAGCACGGGGAGGCCCGCGGAATAGATTTGAAAGCCTAAAACTTGTCTACATGCCAAGGATTCCTGTGCTGATTCCCGTGAACGGTTTATCCCTGCAGGGGGAAATAGTGATACCCCGTGATCCGCAGGCGATCATCATTTTCAGCCACGGCTCGGGCAGCAGCAGGCTGAGCCCGCGTAACAGGTTCGTAGCGGAACACCTGAATGACGCCGGGTTCGCAACCTTGCTTTTTGATCTGCTGTCTTCGGAAGAGGAGCAGTTCCTCCGTAACCGCTTTGATATCGATTTGCTGAGTGCAAGGCTGATAACCGTTACGGAATGGGTGAAGAAACAGCCCTCGCTGGAGGAATTGCCGATAGGGTATTTCGGCGCGAGTACCGGTGCGGCTTCTGCCATCCGCGCCGCGGCTGCGGGTGCTTCGGTATATGCTGTGGTGTCCAGGGGAGGCCGTCCCGACCTCGCCGGGGAGGCACTTTCATCTGTTGAAGCAGCAACATTGCTGATCGTAGGCAGCCACGACCCGGAAGTGCTGGAACTGAATCGTCGTGCGTTACGGAGGATGTTGTGCCCTAAGGAACTGAAGGTGATAGAAGGCGCCAGCCACCTGTTCGAGGAAGGGGACACACTTTCCGAGGTGTGCAGGCACGCAACCAAATGGTTTGAAAAACACCTGCCCGTTGCAGGAAGAAAAACTAAAAAACAAAGTTATGTTCCTCGATAGATCAGATGCGGGCCGCCGGCTTGCGACCCGGCTCAGCCATTACCGGCGTAAAAATGCAGTGGTGCTCGCTGTTCCCAGGGGTGGCGTACCGGTTGGATATGAGGTTTCCTCAAAACTTGAGCTTCCATTGGAAATAGTGTTGACCCGGAAGATCGGCCATCCTGCCAACCCGGAATATGCGATTGGTGCGGCAGGACTGGAGGATGTGTTCATCAGGCCGCACGCCGGGGTAAAGCAGGATTACATTGATAAAGTTGTCTCCGAGACAAGGGAGCGCCTGCGGTCGATGCACGAGAAATTCAATGCGGGCCACCAGCCGGTAAGCCTTAAGGGAAAAACTGTTATTATTGTTGACGACGGGATCGCAACGGGGAACACCATGGAAGTAACGGTGAAAATAATCCGTCAGCAAATGCCGGCATCCGTAATCATAGCTGTTCCGGTTGCCTCCGGTGAAGCGGTGCGCAGGTTGAAAAAAGAGGCAGACGAGGTGATCGTTTTGCTGATCCCGATCGAGTTTTATGGCGTAGGCGCATTCTATGAAGATTTCTCACAGGTGACTGACGGCGAGGTGATTCTTTGCCTGCAGCGATCGCGCGGGGAATTGAAGAACCGGGAACATCTAATTACACC
>DASVBM010000195.1:0-3810 GCA_036375835.1 Chitinophagaceae bacterium
AGCTCTTGAAATACGAGACCCGGTATTTACCTAGTTCAGTGATGCTTTTCAGAAAAACCTGCTGCACACAATCCCGCGCCTCCTCTTCATTTTTCAGGTATTTCATGCAAACACCGAGCAACAGCAGGGTATATCGCTGGAGCAGGATTCCCAGCCATTCGTTATCGCGGTCGGTATAAAACCGCTCCAGCAGTTCCTGGTCGGTCATATGTGCAAACCTGTTGCTGTTCACTGGTGTAAAGTAAAGGGATTTTTTACTTGACCGCTGAAGTGCGTTGAGCGCTGTTCCCGGCCTCTTCCAGTGGTACAGCACGAACTTCCGCCGGACTTTTTATCCAATCAGATGCAGAAACCGGAATTTTCAACAACGGTTAGCGGGAATATCAAACACACCTTGTTAATCAGCCGCCAGTACCAAACTTCCATCGTTAACAAAGCATATTTAAAAATAAAATGGGGGCGAACGGTTTTGACCTTATCTTTGTGCCGTTAAATTGAGTTTTTTGCATCTGGTTATTGAATGATTTTATCTGCTACGCATTTTCTGCTAAGAGTTAGTCTTCCTTTTCCACTGCGGTTCTCAAGATCTTTTAAAAATTAATGTAAACAAGAACATGAACATTTATGTTTCGAACCTGAGCTTCAACGTACAGGATGAAGACTTAAGGGAATTTTTTGCGGAGTACGGAGAAGTTACTTCTGCTAAAGTAATTACTGACAAATTCACTAACCGCAGCCGTGGTTTTGGTTTTGTTGAAATGAGCGACGATGAGGCTGCCCGCAAAGCAATCGCTGAACTGAACGGCGGTGTTGTTGAAGGCAGGACGATCAACGTTACTGAAGCTAAACCAAGAGAAGAAAGAAGCGGCGGCAACAGCGGCGGCGGCTTTAAAAAGCGTTCTTTCTCTGACAGGAACAGCGGCGGTGGCAACAGGTGGTAATCAGCTGTAGCTAAAAAAATATAAGGGAGCGTTTGCTCCCTTTTTTTATTTCCGGCCTGGAATGCTTTCTGCTAATTCCCTTCGTTCGCGACGCGCTCCACGTCGTCGATGAACCGCTGCAGGTTGTCAATTGTGATGTCTTCTTCAAACAGGTGATCGTTTACCAGGATCGCCGGCACGTCCCGGATACCTTTTCTTACTGCTTCCATCAGGTCTGTACGCACAGCCCAGGCATAACGGCCATTCACCAGCTCGTCCAGGAACTTACGGTTCTGAAGGCCGGCTTCCTTCGCATAATTCTTCAGGCTGATCAGCCCAAGTTGCCTGCGGTTTTGAAAAAGCAGCTGATGCATTTCCCAAAGCCTTCCTTCCTGCCCTGCTGCAACGGCGGCTTCGGCAGCTTTCATGGCTTTCTGGTGCTTATTTGAAAGTGGAAAATGCCGGATGTTTAACCTGATGCGATCGGGGTTGGACAGGTATACGGCAATTACGACTTCGTTTGCCTGCATGCACTTAAGGCTTTCGTAGTCCACATAAAACTTCAGCGTGACCGGCGCAGCAGGGTTTCCGATGAAGATATCCTCCGGTTCAATCACTTCCCTGTTGTTTTTTGCCAACGCCATTTCAGAAATCAGGTCAATAAAGATGCCCCTTTCGGGGCATCTGGTTAGCGGATCGTTTCGGCAACATCGTTTCGGAATACCACCACACCATCAAATACATCGATGAGTACCGGGTGGTTCCGGTCGATTTCGCCCGAAAGTATTTTCTTACTCAACTGGTTCACGATCTCTTTCTGAATCAGTCGCTTCAAAGGCCTGGCACCGAACTGCGGATCGTAGCCATTCTCTACAAGGTAATCCACCAGGTATTCACTGAATTCAAGCTGAATACCGCTTTGTGCAACCATGTCCCTCAAATGCCGCAGCTGTATACCGATGATTCCTTTGATTTCTTTCCTGAGCAGCGGCTGGAACATGATCACCTCGTCTACTCGGTTGAGAAACTCGGGGCGTATCGTTTGCCGGAGCAGGTTCATCACTTCGTTCTTTGTGTTTTCCACTACCTCGTCGAGATTTGACTCACTTACTTCTTCAAAACGTTCCTGGATAATATGGCTGCCGATGTTACTGGTCATGATGATGATCGTGTTTTTAAAATTCACCACCCTTCCCTTGTTGTCGGTGAGCCGACCATCGTCCAGTACCTGCAGCAACACATTCCAGACGTCCGGGTGGGCTTTTTCAATTTCATCCAGTAACACCACGCTGTAAGGTTTACGGCGTACTGCTTCGGTCAGCTGACCACCTTCATCGTATCCCACATAACCCGGAGGCGCTCCGACCAGCCGGGAAACCGTGTGCTTCTCCTGGTATTCACTCATATCTATCCGCGTCATCATACTTTCATCATCGAAAAGGTATTCAGCCAGCGCCTTTGCCAGTTCGGTTTTACCCACACCAGTCGTACCCAGGAAAATAAACGAGCCGATCGGTTTTTTTGGATCGCTCAGACCTGCACGACTCCTGCGGATCGCGTCGGCAACAGCCGTGATCGCTTCGTGCTGCCCCACTACGCGCTGGTGCAGATGGTCCTCGAGGTGGAGCAACTTTTCCCTTTCGCTCTGTAGCATCCGCGTTACCGGGATACCGGTAGCTTTGGCAACGTTTTCCGCAATATCTTCGGCGTCCACTTCTTCTTTCAGCAACCTCTTTTCACTGGTCTGATCCAGCTCAATGGTAAGATCGGCAATGATCTGTTCCTGTTCCTTGATCTTTCCATAGCGGATCTCGGCAACCTTTCCGTAGTCGCCTTCACGTTCCGCACGTTCGGCGGCAACCTTCAGGTTTTCGATCTCTGCTTTCGCGTTTTGTACTTTCTCCACCAGCTCTTTTTCCTGTTGCCATTTGGCTTTGTAGGTATCCCGCTCAACCATCAGGTTGCTGATGATGGTATTCAATTCCTTCAGCTTGTCGTCATCATTCTCGCGCTTAATCGCCTCGCGTTCGATCTCGAGCTGGCGGATACGCCTTTCCAGCTCGTCCAGTTCTTCAGGCATCGAATTCATCTCAAGCCGCAGCTTTGCCGCACTCTCGTCAATAAGGTCGATCGCCTTATCCGGGAGGAAACGGTCCGTAATGTATCGCTGCGACAGCTCCACTGCTGCAATGATGGCCTCATCCCTGATTCTGACATGGTGGTGTGACTCGTAGCGGTCTTTCAGCCCCCGCAGGATTGAAATCGCGTCTTCCACCGAAGGCTCATCCACCATCACTTTCTGGAAACGGCGTTCCAGCGCTTTGTCCTTCTCAAAATATTTCTGGTATTCGTTCAGTGTGGTGGCACCGATTGCCCGGAGTTCTCCGCGGGCCAGCGCAGGTTTCAGGATGTTCGCTGCATCCATTGCCCCTTCACCACCGCCGGCACCAACCAGGGTATGTATTTCGTCGATAAAAAGAATGATCTCTCCCTCGCTTTTAGCAACTTCATTGATTACAGCTTTCAGCCGCTCTTCAAACTCGCCCTTGTATTTCGCACCGGCTATCAGCTGACCCATATCCAGCGCATAGATGATCTTGCTCTTGAGGTTTTCGGGCACATCCCCGTTCACAATGCGCATGGCCAGCCCTTCCGCGATGGCGGTCTTACCCACACCCGGTTCGCCTACCAGTATCGGGTTATTCTTGGAACGCCTTGAAAGGATATGCAGCGTTCTGCGGATCTCCTCATCGCGGCCAATTACCGGGTCCAGCTTACCTGCGCGGGCAAGCTCAATGAGGTTCTTAGCATATTTCTGCAGCGCATTATATTGTTGCGATTGTGTCTGTGAACTCACAGTACTGCCCTTGCGCAGATCCTTTACCGCGGC
>DASVBM010000271.1:0-4380 GCA_036375835.1 Chitinophagaceae bacterium
GGATCGATTGTATCGCTTCGTATTGTGGTTTGTTCTGGCTTTGTATGTACAATTTCACCGTGTCTTTCGGCTTCAGCTGGTTCCGGGAACGCGCCTCGCGGATATTGGTGATCACTCTTTTGAGCAGTTCACCTTCAGCCAGCAGCGTCTTGTTGGCACCGGCTACTGTTTCAAACTGTTTTACGCAGAGATCATCGGAATGTTCCCGGATGAGGTGATACAGTTCTTCGGTGATAAAAGGCATGAAAGGATGGAGCAACTGCACCAGTTCTTCGAAGAAAACAACAGTCTGTTCATACACCGCCGCGTCGATGGGTTGTTCAAATCCTGGTTTGATCCATTCGAGGTACCAGCTGCAGTAGTCATCCCAGATGAGCGAGTAGATCGTTTTGAGGGCTTCGCTCAGCCGGAACTGCTGCATCAGCCCGTCTACTTCAGCACGCGCTTCATTCAGTCTTTGCCTGAACCAGTTCACGGCGAACCCTGTATCTGTCGAAGTCACGGCGGTGGAACGCCTGTCTTTCCACATCAGGATCAGTTTGAGCGCGTTCCAGAGTTTGTTATTGAAATTGCGGCCCTGTTCCAGGCTGGCCTCGTCAAACAGAAGGTCATTACCCGCGGGGGAAGCGATCATGATACCGAAGCGCACGGCATCGGCTCCGTATTTTTCGATCAGTTCCAGCAGGTCGGGTGAGTTGCCGAGGCTCTTACTCATTTTACGCCCCTGCTTGTCGCGCACCATGCCGGTGAAGTACACATGTTCAAACGGCCGTTCGTTCCGGTAGTGCATTCCTGCCATCACCATCCTGGCCACCCAGAAAAAGATGATGTCCTGCCCTGTAACCAGGACAGAAGTGGGGTAGTAGTAGCTGATCTCTTTATTCTCCGGCTCGTTGATGCCATTGAACACTTCTATGGGCCACAACCAGGAAGAAAACCAGGTATCGAGTACGTCTTCATCCTGTTTCAGCCAGACGTCGGGAATGCCGTACTGTTCACTGAATTTCTGTTTCGCTTCTTCCAGCGTGGCGGCAACAACGAACCGCCCTTCGGAATCGTACCAGGCGGGAATACGCTGTCCCCACCAGAGCTGCCGGGAAATGCACCAGTCTTTTACATTCTCCAGCCAGTATTTATAAGTGGCCAGGAACTTATCGCCGGGATGGATTCGGATCCTTCCTTCCGTCACCTCTTTTAATGCCGGCTCCGCCATTTCCTTCATTTTCACGAACCACTGGGTAGAGATCCGGGGCTCTACTACAGCATTGGTTCTTTGTGAAAAACCGAGGCGGGTGGTATATTCTTACTCCTTGTAAATCAGTCCTTCTGCAGCGAGCTGTTCCACTGCTTTTTTCCGGGCAACGAAACGGTCAAGTCCGACAAACACTTTTGCCGCTTCACTGAGCGTTCCGTCTTCGTTCAGGGTATCCACCACTTCCAGGTTGTGTTTCAGCCCGAGGTTATAGTCATTGATATCGTGCGCCGGTGTCACTTTTAAAGCGCCGGTTCCGAATTCCCGGTCAACGTAATCGTCAAAGATCACGGGCACCTTCCGCCCAACCAGCGGAACGATTACCTGTTTGCCCTTCAGATGCGCGTATCTTTCGTCAGCGGGGTTTACGCATACCGCGGTATCGCCCATGATGGTTTCCGGTCTTTGGGTGGCGATCACGATGTATTCGTCGGAGCCGTCAATACGGTATTTTACATAATAGAGTTTACCCTGTATTTCTTTATACTCCACTTCCTCATCGCTCAAAGCGGTTTTCGCTGCCGGATCCCAGTTGATCATCCTGGCACCGCGGTACACCAGCCCTTTTTCATACAGGTCGATGAATACCTTGATCACCGCTTTGTAGTAATGGTCATCCATCGTGAAGTTGGTACGGCTCCAGTCAACGCTGCAGCCGAGCCGGGCGATCTGGTTGTAAATGATGCCGCCGTATTTCTCCTTCCATTCGAAAGCGTATTCGAGGAAGGCTTCGCGGCTGAGCGTATTCTTATCGATGCCTTTTTCCTTCAGCATCTGCACCACCTTTGCCTCGGTGGCGATAGAAGCATGGTCGCTGCCGGGAACCCAGCAGGCATTGAAGCCGCTCATGCGCGCCTTGCGCACGAGTATATCCTGTACCGTTTCATTGAGCGTATGGCCCATGTGCAGCACGCCGGTAACGTTCGGCGGCGGTATCACAACTGTGAATGGCTTGCGATCATCGGGCACACTCCTGAAATAATTCCTGTCCAGCCAGTGCTGGTACCATTTGCTTTCCGCTTCCGCCGGGATATAGTTTTTGCTCAATTCCATGCTGACAACCCAAATAAAGATGGGTTGCAAAACTAAGGAAAAGCGGGCGGCTTCAGGCAGTTGCAGCTGCCGGGTTCAACGTCAGGGAAGTTCTACAATGGTGATCTTCCATTGTACATAGGAGAGCAGCGCCAGGAAGGCGAAGATGAAAAGTACGATCAGCGTGTTCTTTGCGGTTTCGCTGAGTTCAGACCGGGCAGATGTTCTTTCCATGTGGCTGGATTTAAATGATGAACAGAAACATCTTCCATAGGATAGCGCGGAATGTAAAGCCTGAAATTCGAAGGATGGTGGTGTTGGCCGGACATAAATATAAATACGCATGGCCGAATTTTCAAATATCGGGGCAGGGAATTTTCCAAAAATATTTTTACCCATCCCCGGCGGCCCGGATTATGAAAAAATTATGGTTGCTTAAGGGTTAATTGCGCACAATTCGGGAATTTAGCCGGGTGTTCGCGATTGTAGATATAGAAACGACGGGTAGCCACGCCAGCGGTAACGGCATCACCGAAATCGCCATCGTGCTGCACAACGGCAAAGAAGTGGAAGGAAGGTTCCAGACCCTGGTAAACCCCGGAACCCCGATCCCCAAATTCGTTTCCTCTCTCACCGGTATTTATAATCATATGCTGAGCGATGCGCCTGGTTTTCATGAGGTAGCGCCGAATATCTACGAATTGCTGAGGGGCCGGATCTTCGTTGCGCACAACGTGAATTTCGACTATTCGTTCCTGCGCAGCCAGCTGAAGCAGTCGGGTTACGACTGGCAGGCGCGCAAGCTTTGCACCATCCGCATGGCGAAAAAGGTTTTTCCCGGTTTGCGGCGATACGGCCTGGACCATCTCTGCGATCATTTTGGTATCGATAATCCGCAAAGGCACCGCGCCGCCGGTGATGCGATGGCCACCACCACCTTGTTTGAAATGGTGCTGGAAAGGGGTGGAGAGCAGATCATCCGGGATTTCCTGAAGAAAGACAGCCGGCACCAGATACTACCGCCAAATGTTCCCGAACAACAGATGAAGTCGCTTCCCTATGAGCCGGGCGTTTATTATTTCCACGACGCCGGGGGCAGGGTGATCTATGTTGGGAAGGCCAAATCGCTGCGTCAGCGCGTGGCAAGTCATTTCACCGGGCTGGATACCGGTAAAAAGAGACAGGAGTTCCTGCGTAACATTCATTCCATCACCTACCATATCTGCGCCACCGAGTTCACCGCTTCGATCCTTGAAAGTGTTGAAATCAAAAGACTCTGGCCGGTGTACAATTACAGCCAGAAGCGGTTTGAACAGCTCTGGGGTATTTACCGGTTTGAAGACGCCCGGGGTTACCTGCGGCTGGCGGTGGACAAAAAGCGAAAATACCTGCAACCGGTTGCGTCTTTCGGACTGATGTCGGATGCGCACCGCACGTTGTGGCAGATTGCCAGGAAATTTGAACTGCACCCGGGACTTTGCTTCCTCGATAAATCAGCAAACGCAGACCTGCCGCAGCCGTCAGATCATAATGACGCTGTGAAGCGCGCGGTGGAATGGCTAGACAGCCAGAAGGAAACGTTCGCGATACGGGAGAAGGAGAGCTGCATCCTGGTTGAACAGGGAAAGTTTTACGGAATGGGAACGGTTGGCGACGACCAGGTCTGCGACCTGGACAGCCTGAAAGAAAGGCTGACCCGCTACCCGGAGAATGAAGTGATCCGTTCGATGATCCGGCAGTATGCAGAGCGCAATCCTTCACGTGTACTGCGTTTTAAAACCAACAATGCCGCGGAAGTTAACTGATGAATTCGCTTTATTTCGTTGCCGTCATTCCGCCGCAGCCATTATGCGGGAAAATCACCGCTGTAAAACAAGATTTCCGCGAGCGGTTCCACAGCAGCCATGCACTGCGACTGGTGCCACATATCACTTTAAAAGCGCCGTTCTCGTTTCCTGATGAAAAAAAACCGGAGGTGCTGGACTGGTTTGCGCAGCTGCCGGTGCCGGCCGCAGCATTCAGGCAAAAGCTGTCGGGTTTTGATTGTTTCCGGAGCAAACGCAACCCCGTCATATTTATCGTTCCCGAACTGAACG
>DASVBM010000155.1:0-3767 GCA_036375835.1 Chitinophagaceae bacterium
CAACGAATGGATGGATATCTACAAGAAGCTGGTTTACTGGGAGCTGGAAATGGAAAAAAGCGACAGCCCCGAAATGCTGGAAGTGCTGAATGCGCAGAAAGATGAGGCGAATACGGAGTTCTTCAAATTCGTATCAAAGAATTATGCGAAGTGGGTAAACCCGAAGAGTGATGAAAGCCCCATCATGAGCCACAATCTTTTCCAGTTCAAGGTGTTTCCGCATGTAGAGAAAGGAACATCCACATTTTTTGTGCTGATCGACAACCTTCGTTTCGATCAATGGAAGGCGATACAACCGATGTTCGCCGAGAATTTCCGGATCCTGGAAGAAGACAGTTTTTACAGTATCCTGCCCACTGCAACGCAATATTGCCGCAACGCGATTTTCGCAGGACTGCTGCCCGTGGATATCGAAAAACAATTCCCGGTGCAATGGAAGAATGATGATGAGGAGGGCGGAAAGAACCTCTTCGAGGAAGAATTTTTCCGCGGACAGCTGAAAAGGCTGAAAAAGGATAATATCCGATACAGCTACACCAAGGTACTCAACCATAATGACGGCCAGCAACTGGTGAATAATGTCCATAACCTGCTGAACAACGACCTGAATATTATCGTTTACAATTTCGTGGATATGCTGAGCCACGCCCGCACAGAGATGGAAGTGCTGAAGGAACTGGCCAGTGACGAGGTCAGTTACCGCAGCATTACCCGGAGCTGGTTTGAACACAGCCCGCTGAACCAGGCGCTGAAGAAGATTGCGGATAAGAACATCCGGCTGATTCTTACCACCGACCACGGCAGCGTTCGCGTGAAAACACCCTATAAAGTGATCGGGGATAAGCAAACCACTACCAACCTGCGGTATAAACACGGCCGTAACCTGAATTATGAGCAAAAAGACGTGCTGGCATTCAAAGACCCGAGGGAAGCAGGTTTACCGGTACCCAATGTGAACTCCTCTTTCATTTTCGCAAAAGAAGACGGTTTCCTTTGTTACCCTAATAATTACAACCATTACGTGAACTATTATCGCAATACGTTTCAGCATGGCGGCGTGAGTATGGAGGAAATGATCGTGCCGCTGGTAAAAATGGTCAGCCGTTAAACTGCCTTAGTAAGCGGGTACCAGGGAAAAAAGCGGGCGGTTCCCGCTTCGGGAATGTGAATAATTATTAGCTGCACGGGCCTGCAAGGCGTTAAATTTGCCCAGGCTTGAAGGCATTCACCAACACGATCATTTGCAACGATGAAATACACGCAAGCGACATTGGACAAACTGGAGGATATTCTTGGCGAAGCCGAGTACACCGTACGTTACGAACGCGGCACCTTCCAGAGCGGCTATTGCATCCTGGAACAGAAAAAGGTTGTTGTACTCAATAAATTCCTTGACACCGAAGGACGCATCAATACTTTGGTTGAACTCATCCCCCAACTGAACGTGGATTTCGACAAACTCACGCACGAAAGCCAGAAACTTTACGAAGAGATAATGCGGAACGCCGAAAGTTCTGCCGCTCCTTCGGAATAGCCATCACATTTCGATAAATTTGGGTGTGGCTGAATCAACCCCGCTGACAATAACATTTCTCGGAACCGGTACTTCAACCGGTATTCCCATGATCGGCTGCGGCTGCGAAGTGTGTAAATCTCCGGATCCAAAAGACAAACGGCTGCGGAGCAGCGTGATGGTGCAATCGAAGCACACTACTATCGTAGTGGACACCACACCCGATTTTCGGTACCAGATGCTTCGGCAGGACGTACGGCACGTTGATGCGATCGTTTTTACCCACCCGCATAAAGATCATATTGCCGGCCTTGACGATGTGCGCGCTTTCAACTTCTTTATGCAAAAGCCGATGCAGGTATACGCCAACCAGCTCACCGAAGAAGCGCTGCGAAGGGACTTCTATTACGCGTTTGCCGAAACGCGGTATCCCGGCATACCGGAGATCGAACTGATCACCATTGACGAAACCCCTTTCACCATCGGCGATATCAATGTAACACCCATCCAGGTCTGGCACCATAAAATGCCGGTATATGGTTTCCGCTTCGGCGATTTTACTTATATTACAGACGCTAACCGGATTGAAGAGCAGGAAAAGGAAAAGATCCGCGGATCAAAAATCCTGGTGGTCAACGCGCTTAGAAAAGCGCAACATATTTCGCATTTTACGCTCGACGAAGCGATAGAACTGGTAAACGAGCTCAACATTCCTGAAGCATATTTCACCCACATTAGTCATCAACTGGGATTCCACCAACACATCAATGATGCTTTGCCGAAACACATCCGGCTGGGGTATGACGGCCTGTCCTGCAAAGTTTAAAAACATGATGTATGAACTGGTGGAAAGACTATCTCTCCTTCAGCAGGAGAGAGCGAACAGCGTTCATTGTATTCCTTGTAATTGTAACCGGGTTTATCTTCCTGCCGGACCTGATCGCTCCACGGAACAGTGCCACCGGTATTCCTGAGGAAGTGGCCGTGATCATGCAGGAAAAGCGACCCGGGGCTTCGTCGCAGCAGGACGGTGACGGCTTTGCCAGGACTACCGACATAGAAAAAGATGCCCCGGTTGAGATGTTCACGTTCGATCCGAACACGCTGGACTCGGCAGGATTCGTGAGGCTGGGATTAAAGCCGCGAACCGCAAGAACCATTATCAATTACCGGAATAAAGGGGGAAGGTTCCGCTCTCCTTCGGACCTGAGGAAAATTTACAGCCTTGCAGAAAAAGATGCGGATCGGATCATTCCCTATGCAAGGGTGCAACCGGTCAGACAGCCGGGCCAGTACAATGATTACAAACCGGGCACATACCATAACCGCTATCAGGTGCCGGTCATCGATATCAACAATGCTTCGGCCGAAGAATGGAAGGCCTTACCGGGCATCGGCAATGTACTCAGCGCCCGCATTGTACGCTTCCGTGAAAGCCTCGGCGGATTCTCCTCTTTATCGCAGGTAGCTAAAACCTACGGCCTGCCCGATTCAACGTTCCGGAAGATACTCCCTTACCTGAAAATCACCGCGCCGGCCACCAACCATATCGATATCAATACGGCCGGTGAAACCGAACTGATGGAATGCCCGGGAATGACAACCGAACTGGCGAAGGCCATCATTATCCGCCGGAAGCAAAAGGGTAATTACCGGAAAACAGAAGACATCCTTGAGATAGTATTTGTAACAGAAGAAATGTTCAGGCTCGTTGCGCCATGCCTTGTAGTACGCTTAGAAAAAAACGAGGGCAGATAACCCGCTTCCCCTACATTTGCAAAACTAACAATTGTTCGTTTTATGAATTTCCAGCACACTGAACTGACCGATCAGGTAACACAGACCGCGAGAGACTTCGCCAGGCAGCACATCAAGCCTTATGTAATGGAATGGGATGAGAAGCAGGAGTTCCCGGTTGCCGTATTTAAAGCGATGGGGAAACTTGGATTAATGGGGGTACTTGTTCCCGAGGAGTACGGCGGGTCGGGCCTGTCGTATTTTGAATATAACGCGGTGATACAGGAAATCTCAAAGGTTTGCGGATCTGTCGGGCTGAGCCTTGCCGCGCACAATTCGTTGTGCACCGGGCATATACTCAGCTTCGGTAATCCGGAACAAAAGAAAAAATATCTTCCGAAACTCGCCACGGCTGAACACATCGGTGCCTGGGGACTTACTGAACCGAATACGGGCAGCGATGCGGGTAATATGAAGACCACCGCGGTGAAAGATGGTAAGGAATGGGTGCTGAACG
>DASVBM010000121.1:0-2851 GCA_036375835.1 Chitinophagaceae bacterium
TATGGCCTCATGGGTATCCCGCTCTCAATGATTGAAAGGATAGAGATAATAAAAGGCCCTGCTGCAGCGCTCTACGGTTCAGAGGCGATGGGCGGTACGATCAACGTCATTACGCGCAGCCCTTCGAAAGCGCCGCGTTTCAGCGCCGATCTCAGCTACTCCGCCTGGAACGAACTGAATGCAGATGCAGGTTTTCGGATAGGTACCCGCGCTGCCGACGGATTGCTGGGTCTCAACTACTACCGTTACGATAACCCGGTGGATAACAACAATGACGGATTTACCGACGTAACGCTGCAACAACGGATATCCCTCTTCAATAAATGGAGTTTTAAGCGGGCCTCAGATAAAACGTTTAATGCAGGTGCGCGTCTCTATTACGAAGACAGGTGGGGCGGACAGATGAACTGGAATAAATCATTCCGTGGTGGTGACAGCGTATATGCTGAAGCCATCTATACCAAACGTGCCGAGCTATTCGGTACCTACCAGTTTGCAGGCAGGGAGTCGTTTACCCTGAACTGGTCGGCGAATATGCACCTGCAGGATTCCTGGTATGGTGTTACCGCGTTCATGGCAGAACAACATACCGCTTTCGTTCAACTGCACTGGGACCGCCAGCTGGACGCGCGCAACAGCCTGCTGGCCGGGGTTGCACAGCGTTTCAATTATTACAACGACAACACACCTGCTACCGCGGCCACCAGCAAGACCTGGATACCCGGGGTATTCGTTCAACACGAGTACAAGGCAGGTGCATCCGGCGTATTGTTGACTGGTATTCGCCTGGACCATGACGCGGTACATGGCCTGGTGGTGAGCCCCCGGTTTGCCGCAAAATTACAGCCCTGGCCCGGGCATACTGTTCGCGGCAGTGCCGGCACCGGGTTCCGTGTTGTGAATGTATTTACCGAAGACCATGCAGCACTCACCGGTGCGCGCAAGGTGGTGATAGAAGAAACGCTTAGACCGGAGCGTTCATTCAACTCGATACTGAACTGGCAATGGAACCTGCGGGGCGCGAAAGGTTCCGGCTTCCTGGAAACGAACATTTTCTATTCTTACTACTATAACAAGATCATTCCCGATTACCATACCGACCCCGACAAGATCATCTACCGCAATCTCCCGGGTCACGGTATCGGGCAGGGGGTGTCTGTAAATTTCGACTGGACACAGGCACACCTTACCAGGCTCAACCTGGGCGCAAGTTTTATGGACGTGTACCAGGTGCGGCAGGAGAATGGCAAGAGGCTGCGGGTGCCGCAAATACAGGCACCGGCATGGAGCGGCAACTTTTCCCTTACGAAAACATTCCCGAAACCGTTCATCGCGGTAGATATCACCGGTAACTGGTACGGGCCGATGCGTTTACCCGTATTACCGAATGATTATCGCCCGGAATACTCGCCCTGGTTTTGCCTGGCAGCGATACAAATCACGAAGAAAACGATCCGTGGCTGGGAGTTTTACGGTGGCGTAAAAAACGTCTTCAATTTCATTCCGGAAGATCCCATCATGCGGCCGCACGACCCCTTCGACAAAAAAGTGAATGACCCCGTTGATAACCCGAATGGTTATAGTTTCGATCCGTCTTACAACTACGCGCCCCTGCAGGGCAGAAAGCTGTATTTGGGCATACGGTACCAGATCAGGCAAAGGAACGGCGGGCGATAATTCCGACCCGGTTTCGGGGCTTTTCAGAACCACGGTCAAATACTTAACTTCGCAGCCTTTAAAAACCGGGTCCCTACGGGCCACCTGCCGCAAAAGGCGAGTAAAGTTATGAGTGTCAAGTACCGGGAATTTTCGCAGCTCGACCTGCCATCGATAGAACAGGAGATATTGTCCCTCTGGGAGCAGGGCCAGGCCTTTGAAAAAAGCGTGGACACCAGGGAAGGTGCAAAGCCGTTCGTGTTTTATGAAGGTCCCCCCAGCGCCAATGGCCTGCCGGGCATACACCACGTGATTTCAAGGACGTTGAAGGATATGGTCTGCCGTTACAAGACCATGCAGGGTTTCCAGGTAAAGCGTAAAGGCGGATGGGACACGCATGGGCTGCCGGTGGAACTGGGCGTTGAGAAAGAGCTGGGCATCACCAAAGAAGACATCGGAAAGAAGATCAGCATTGAAGCCTACAACCAGAAATGCCGCGAGGCGGTATTGCGATACAAAGACAAGTGGGATGAACTGACCACCAAGATGGGATACTGGGTAGACCTCGACCACCCCTATATCACCTTCGACAATAAATACATTGAAACGCTGTGGTGGCTGCTGAAACAGCTATATGCGAAAGGACTGCTGTATGAAAGCGTGAGCATCCAGCCGTACTCACCCGCAGCGGGTACCGGCCTCAGCTCGCACGAACTGAACCAGCCCGGTACCTACAAGGACGTGAAAGATACGTCCGCGGTGGTGATGTTCCGGGCAGTAAAAAATGAGCGCAGCCGTTTTCTGTTCGATGCTGCCGGTAGCGATGAGGTGTATTTCCTTGCCTGGACCACCACACCCTGGACGCTGCCTTCGAACCTCGGTTTAACGGTAGGGCCGGATATAGACTACGTATTGGTGAAGACCTTTAACCCTTACACACATTTACCCGTGAACGTAGTGCTGGCGAAGCCGCTGCTGCCGAAATACTTTAAACCTGAGGCTGAAAACACCGGTTTCGATACCTATGATGCTTCTTCTAAACTGCTTCCCTGGAAAATACTGGCGACGTTCAAAGGGAAAGACCTTGAAGAACTGCGATACGAGCAACTGCTGCCCTATGAGGCGAACAGCCCGGAAGCAGTGAAAGCGATCACCCCGGATGCCGATCCCTTCCGTGTTTTGCTGGGCGATTTTG
>DASVBM010000125.1:0-2547 GCA_036375835.1 Chitinophagaceae bacterium
CACAGCGCCTTTCGACTTCATCAATATTGAACTACAGCCGCTTGTTGAAACGCCTTATGATGTACTCGTCACCCGTGAAATGAGTGGCCGGATGCAGCAGGCGATAGAATCGTTGCCGCCACGCTGCAAGATGATTTTCAAGCTGGTACGTGAGGACGGGCTGCAGTACAAGGAAGTGGCCGGGATCCTCAATATTTCGGTCAAAACCATTGACGCCCAGATGGCTATCGCAGTTAAAAAGATCTGTTCCGCGCTCAATATTACCCGTAAAAAAGGTCTGCTCCGAAGAGCAGGTTTCGGCATTTTCTGAAAATAACCGGATTTGGTTTAGGGGATAGTCCCTGCAATCGTGTCTATTGTTTAATCCGCACTAACAGAGAAACGATGCTTGCACATAACCGGGTTTGGGTTCTGATGGCCCGAACACTCAGTAACGAAGCCACCGAGCTGGAAAAGGACGAATTGAAAGATCTTTTACAGCAGGACGGGCATTTGCAACAGCAGTATGCGATGTTGCAGCAGTTCTGGCATCCGGGCCAGGCCACATCGTCTTCATCTTCCGATCTGCAAAAGTTATTTCAGCGCGCGCGGCAAATTGAAAGTAAAACTCCGCCCGAGGAGGTTGTGGTTATGAAGCAACCCAGGTTCCGCAGGATCTACTGGCTCGCCGCGGCTGCCGTGCTACTCATCGTTTTCAGCAGTTTTTTCCTTTTTCACTCCCAACCTGCGGCAACGGTTAGTGAACAGGTAGTATACAATGACAGCATCAGTACGCAACAAGGCAACCGCTCGCAGTTAATCCTGCCCGATGGTTCGAGGGTTTGGCTGAACGCCGGCTCCAGGCTACTCTACCAGAGAAACTTTTCCGGCAAACTCAGAGAGGTACAGTTGATTGGCGAAGCCTATTTCGACGTGGTGAAAATGCCGGCAAAGCCTTTCATCGTACATGCCGAAGGAGTGAACATCAGGGTGCTGGGCACAGCGTTCAACGTGAAATGTTATCCCGGCGACGATAAAATAGAGACTACGCTGATCCGCGGCGCCGTGGCCGTTTCGGATGGCAATCATCCCGAAAACAAAACCATCTACCTGCGTCCCAACGAGAAGCTGAGTATCAGCCGGCAACCGGTAGTTCCTGAAGAAAGAACACATACCGCTTTCGCAGATTACAGGATTGAAAATATCGATACCGCCATTTTACCGTCCGCAGTACCCGAGACCGCCTGGGTTTATAACCGTCTCGAATTCCGCGACCTCAGTTTCAAAGCCCTGGCAGTAAAGATGGAAAGATGGTATAACGTTAAGATCACTTTCGGCGACGCGGAAGTGCAGCAGCTCCGTTTTATCGGTTCATTCGAAACAGAAACAATCGACGAGGCGCTGTCGGCATTACAGGCGGTCGCCGCATTCAGCTATAAAATAAACGGCCATGAAATACTTATTAAATCATCAAAATAACCTGTTCCCGAAATGAACTGTAACCACAGCGCATTGCAGGCAAAACCTTTTTTTAGAAAATTGATAACGCACAATTAGAAACTATGAAACTAAAATTGACGTTTGCGGCGATCCCTAAACCGCTGCTCGTGAAAATTATCACGCTGCTTTTCCTGGGCCACGCGGTGTTCCAGGTGAATGCGAAAGGGTATTCCCAAAGCAAAATCAGCCTTTCTGTAAAGGATGCTGAGATTGCGGCGGTACTTACCAGTATTGAAAAACAATCGGACTACCGTTTCCTTTACAACGGCGAACTCAGGGGAGTGAAGCAAAAGGTATCGCTCTCGGTACAGGACGCCGAGATCGGCGAGGTGCTGGACAGGTTGCTGAAGAACACCGGTATCACTTACCAGTTTCTCCAGAACAACCTGATCGCCATCAAAGATGCTGAAGACGCGGCTCCGCCTGATCACATTGTAACCGGTACCGTACGCGGCGAAGGCAATGCGCCTCTTGCCGGCGTTTCCGTACAGGTGAAAGGAACAAGCCGTGGCACCACCACCAACGAAAACGGACAGTTCAGCATCAGCGTTCCGGAAAATGCGATCCTGGTATTCACTTCCGTAGGATACGTGATGCAGGAGATTGCGGTGAACAACCGGGCAACCGTAGATGTTTCGCTGGCCGCTTCTGCGATCAACCTCGACCAGGTAGTGGTGATTGGTTACGGAACCGCCAGTAAAAGAGACCTCACCGGTTCGATCGTGAAAATCGCAGGCAGTGAAGTGGCAGACAAACCCAATACCAACCCGGTGGCTTCGCTCCAGGGTAAAGTAGCCGGCCTTTCTGTTACACCTTATGGCACACCGGGTAAGGCACCTGATATCCGCATTCGCGGAACGGGCAGTACCAATGGCGATGCCGTGCGGCCTTTGTACGTGGTGGATGGTATCCTGAACGATAATATCGATTACCTGAACCCCAACGATATTGAAACCATCGAAGTGTTGAAAGACCCTTCATCGCTGGCGATCTTCGGTATCCGTGGCGCGGGCGGTGTGATTGCGATCACTACCAAACACGCGAAAGCCGGTGCACTGAATGTGAACT
>DASVBM010000142.1:0-3876 GCA_036375835.1 Chitinophagaceae bacterium
TTGCCGCCAGCCATGATATGCGGGTTGAGCCGGATGCTCACCGGGTAGCTGCCGCCGTATTTGTTGCCGAACTGTTCCAGGATGGAAATATTGTCGAGGTTGATCCTCACCCCCAGTTCCTTTGCCTGCTCGATCTCCTCCAGGTCCACGCAGTTCGGGGTATACAGGATATTGGTTTTGTCGAATCCCGCTTTCAGGCCCAGCTTCACCTCGTTGATGCTCACGCAGTCCAGGCCGGATCCCAGGCCGTTCAGCAGTTTCAGTATGTTGATGTTCGTCAGCGCTTTCGCCGCATAAAAGAATTTGGCGTTGCAGCCGCTGAAAGCGCTTTTCAGCTTCTGGTATTGTTCCGCGATCCTTTCCGCGTGGTAAACATAGACCGGTGTTCCGAACTGCCGGGCGATGTCTGTAAGTTGCTGCGCTGTGAGAATTTCTGGCATGTCGCGAAGATAAGTCTTAGGCGGCTTCGGGCATTTTCAACCCGGCGATATCAGCGATTCCATTTCCGCAACTGCTGCAGCGCGGCCCTCAGGTCTTTGGGAAGCTCCGCCTCCAGGTTGTATTCGGTGCTGTTCAAAGTAAATTTCAATTCAGATGAATGAAGCGCGAGTCTCGAGAGTAACGGCCTTTCCTCCAGCACATCATTGGAAAGTTTAAAACCGCGTTTGATCGAAGAGAGTTTTACCGGTTCGCCGCTGCCGTACAATTCATCGCAAACGATCGGGTGACCGAGATACTGCATATGCACCCTTATCTGGTGGGTGCGACCGGTATGGATGCGGAAACGCAGCCAGGAATAAGACCGGAATGTCTCCAGCAGTTCATAATCCGTCCGCGAAGGTTTACCTTTTGCGTGTGTGATCATCTTCAGCTGCTTTCCTTCCTGTTGCATGATCGGTGCTTCCACCGTGCCTTTTTCATGCACCGGTTTTCCCTGCACCAGCCCCAGGTAATATTTTTCTACTTCCCGGCTTTCGAACAGCTGCGAGAGTTGTTTATGTACCTGTTCGTTTCTTGCAAATACGATCACTCCGCTGGTACCTTTGTCCAGCCGGTGTATCGTATAGATATCCCCGTATTTTTCTTTCAGTAATTGTTTCAGCGAAATTTCCTCGCCGGCGCGGTCCGGTATCGATAACATGCCGGCCGGTTTATTTACCGCAATGAAATCCGCGGTTTCCAGTATGAGCCCGTATCGCATTATTTCCTCCGGTAGGTTGAAGGTTTGGCGGAACGCGTTGCGTCTTTTTCAGGGCGTGCTGTTTTAACGGCAGCCTTCGCTGGTCGTTTATCAGCCGTTCTGCCGGTGCTGCGGCTGCGTGGCTTGCCGGTTGGTTCGCTTTCTGCAGCCGGTGAAGCCGGCCGTGCTGGTTTTGTAAACTTTTGTCTTTTTGGTTCACCGGCTTCCCCGTGATCGCGTTTCACGCGCACGAAACTCTGGTTCATGTATTTCAGCAGGCGCACTTCCTTCTCGTTCAGGTGCCGCCATTTGCCCCGGTCTACGTTTTTCTTGGTGAGATTAGCGAACATCACCCGGTCCAGGTTCCTTACGTCGTAGCCCAGGTGTTCGAATATCCTGCGGACGATGCGGTTCCTTCCGCTATGGATCTCGATACCTACTACCGTTTTGTCTTTCGGGTCCGCATAGCTGATGTGATCTGCCTGTATAAATCCATCTTCAAGTTCCAGCCCGGTCTTGATCGCGTCCATGTCCTTCTTTTCCACCGCCCTGTCCAGCCTCACCTCGTAGATCTTTTTCACCTCGTAGCTGGGGTGGGTGAGTTTCTGTGCCAGCTCGCCGTCATTGGTCAGCAGCAATACGCCGGTGGTATTCCGGTCCAGCCTGCCAACAGGATACACCCGCGAAGTGCTCGCCGCCTTCACCAGGTCCATTACCGTCTTCCTTCCTTCCGGATCTTTCAGCGTAGTGAGATAATCCTTCGGTTTGTTCAGGAGAATATAAACGAGGTTCTTCTGTGAAAATATCTTCTTGCCGTTCACCTTCACGTCTTCGTTGCCCAGCACTTTGTATCCCGGTTCGAATACAATATCGCCGTTCACCGTCACCTTTCCCTGCTTCACCAGTTCGGCAGCTTCCCTGCGGCCACAGATGCCGGCGTGGGCTATGAATTTGTTCAGGGGCATTTCGGTAGTGGAGGTTGTCCTCTCAGGAGTTGTAGTCGCGGCTTTATCTTCCCTGGCTGTGGAAGGCTTCAGTTGCTTTCCGCTGACAGTTTTCTGCGCGCCCGTGGCCGCAGTCCTGCCCGTTTCCTTCGCCCCGC
The DNA here is from genome assembly GCA_036375835.1 of Chitinophagaceae bacterium. GTDB lineage: Bacteria > Bacteroidota > Bacteroidia > Chitinophagales > Chitinophagaceae > JAEZDC01. The sequence continues at coordinate 2,283 of DASVBM010000142.1, forward strand.
CGCGTTGTTCAGGTGTATTACCATAGCGCGTTCCCACGGCCTGGTATTTCTCTGCTTCTTTTTTCCGGAATTCCTCGCCGCGCAAACGGGCTTCTTCTTTCAGCTTTCGCTTCTGCTGGCGGATGGCTTCTTTTTTCTTTGCTCCCTTGAGACCGGGATTGATAAACTTCTCGAATGGCTTTTTGCTCATGTACAATGGTTTTGCTGTTCTTTCAACAGGAGCGGCAAAGATACGACCGGCGGAGGAGAGTACGGGCCTGGATTTGAGCGGAGGGTGAAGTTTCTGCAGCTTGGCAGAATCGCCAGCGGGAGCGTAGCCGGCTGCCGGGCAGTGTTTCCGGCATAAAATAAAAAGCATCCGCCAGACGACGGATGCTTCATTGAATACGCATTAACTAAACACGACCACTCACTATAACTATTTCAATCGTTTTTTATGCTTTACCGCGACCGCGCCTGCTGCGCTGGCCATCGTTCGTTTTGCGGCGCGCTTCGATCTTCCGGATCTGCTCGGCGGTAAGCACCGACTTCATTCTTTCTTTGCGCTGTTCATTCAGCGTTTTGAATTGTTCTTTTTTCTGCTCCCGGGTAAGGCTATTGTTTTCGCGGATAGCCTTTGCTTTGGCCCGGAACTCCTCATTGATCGCTTTCAGCTGTTGTCCCTGTGCATCGGTGATATCCAGGTCTTTTTTTGCTTTTTCCATGCGATCCGCCTTCCCCGTTTTCGCTTCGGTTTTCCTTTTTTCCTTAGCCGCCTCGAGCTTCGCCTTTTGTTCAGCGGTGAGCAGCGACTCCATCCGCTGTTTTCTTTCCTGCTTCAGGGCTTTTGCTTTCTCCTTATATTCCTGGTTGATAGCTTTTGCCTGCTGCTTCTGCGTTTCCGTCAGCTGAAGGTCTTTCGCCAGTTTGCCATGTTCTTTTTTTCCGTGCTTGCGGCCATGCATTCCCTGCATGGACTGATGGTCTTTCTTTGCTTTTCCTGCTTTCTGATCCTGCGCCATCGAGGATCCAGCCAGTAACAGTGCAGCAACTGAGAGGGTTAATAATCTTTTCATAGTAATTTTTTTCTGCGGTTTATGCAGTATAAGACCTGAACAGGTAAACACGGTTTAACAGCAGTTGTGAGAAATATGTTAAGAGCGGATAGCTGATGGCATATGGCTAATGGCGTATAGCCTATGGCGCGAACAGCGCGATTGTATGGTTCGGGATCGCTCGCGCGACTATAACTCACGCCGTCGCCTGATTAGTTGAACTTCTCAATGACTTTTTCCCTGCGCTGACTGTCGCTGACCGTTGCTGACTGTTGCTGACCACCGCTGACTTTTGCTGACTTATGCTGACTCCGCTGACTCCGCTGACTGTTGCTGACTATCGCTGACTTCTCCCGCCTCCAGCCTCCAGCCTCGCGCCTAACGCCTAACGCCTAACGCCTAACGCCTACTTATTCGCCAGCTGCCCACAAGCCGCATCGATATCCTTACCCCTGCTGCGGCGCAGTCTTACATTCACCCGGTTTTTCTCCAGGTGCTGCATAAACTTCATCGTGGTTTCTTCATCGGGCTTCGTGAATTTAGCGGCTGCGATCGGGTTA
>DASVBM010000111.1:0-3001 GCA_036375835.1 Chitinophagaceae bacterium
CGTACAATTCTTTTATGGGGAAGAGGCGATACAGGGGAATCTGTATCCGCAGATTTCGGGAATGCTTGGCGCCGATGCCGGAAAACAGATTCAGGATATGATCTCAAACGCGGCGGTGTCGGGCAAGGGAACGGTGTCGACGATCTTCAGTGTTGTGATACTGGTTTTTACCGCCACAGGGGTTTTCGTTGAAATCCAGGATTCCATCAACTCTATCTGGCACCTGAAGGCGAAACCAACCGGTGGGTTTATAAAGATCATCTTCAACCGCCTGATCAGTTTTTCAATGGTGGTGAGCCTGGGTTTTATCCTGCTTGTTTCACTCGTGATCAACTCGGTTATCGAATCCCTGATGAATAAGCTGGAGCAGATGTTTTCAGAGGCGATGGTTTATGTAGCCTATGGCGTTAACCTGGTTGTAACCCTTGCTATTATCACCATTCTGTTCGCCACCATATTCAAGGTGCTTCCTGATGCTGTAATCCGGTGGAAACAGGTGCTCCCGGGCGCCATCGCCACCGCCTTGCTGTTTATGCTCGGCAAATTCGGCATCACGATCTACCTCAGCACGAGCAACGTTGGCTCAACATACGGCGCGGCAGGTTCGATTATTATCATCCTGTTGTGGGTTTACTATTCCGCTATCATCCTCTATTTCGGAGCACTCCTGACCAGGATTTACCTTGCCTGCTCCGGCCACACCATCCGGCCGAACCGATATGCCGTTTTTGTGCGGCAGCTGCAGGTAGAGAACAAGGGAACACTGGAAACACAGCCGGAATCCGAACACGTTCGCGCTGAGCTGAAACACGAAAACGACGATAAGGAAAAACGCATCGGGTTTTAGGCCGGAGAATTGAATTGATTCTGCCTGTTGTTCACCAGCGGAATATCCCGCAATGCCTGCTGTCTTTTAAATACTTCTCTGGTTTGGCTTACCTTTGCGGCCTTATGAGCAGCGTACAGGACAACAAACTACAGGCAATTATTTCTCATGCAAAAGAATATGGTTTCGTATTTCCCAGCAGTGAGATTTACGATGGTTTAGGCGCAGTTTACGATTACGGTCCCTGGGGCAGTGAATTAAAAAAGAACATCCGCGATTACTGGTGGAAGTCCATGACCCAAATGCACGAAAACATTGTAGGCATAGATGCTGCGATATTCATGCATCCAACCACCTGGAAAGCCAGCGGCCACGTGGATAATTTCAGTGACCCGATGATCGATAACAGGGACAGCAAAAAGCGTTACCGGGTGGACCACCTGCTGGAGGCACAGGCCGAAAAACTGGAAGCAGCTGGGAAAAAGGAAGAGGCCGCTACATTGCTGGCAGATATGGACCGGTTGCTTACTGCTGATGACTTTCCCGGGCTTAAATCACTGATTGAAACAAACAAGATCACCTGCGCCGTCAGCGGCACTGCGAACTGGACGGATATCAGGCAGTTCAATCTGATGTTCTCCACGCAGATGGGATCAGTGGCCGATGAGGCTGATGAAATATACCTGCGACCGGAAACAGCGCAGGGCATATTCGTAAACTTCCTGAACGTTCAGAAGACGGCAAGAATGAAGATCCCGTTTGGAATTGCGCAGACCGGAAAGGCATTCCGTAACGAGATTGTTGCCCGACAGTTTATTTTCCGGATGCGCGAGTTTGAGCAGATGGAGATGCAGTATTTCTGCCGTCCGGGGACCGAACTGGAATGGTATGAATACTGGAAACAGCAAAGAATGAACTGGCATCTTAGTCTTGGCATACCGAAAGAAAAGTACCGCTTTCACGATCACGCGAAACTGGCACACTATGCAAATGCCGCCGTAGATATTGAATTTGAATTTCCATTCGGTTTCAAGGAAGTGGAAGGCATTCACTCGCGTACCGACTACGACCTGAAGCGCCACCAGGAATTCAGCAGGAAAAAACAGCAGTATTTCGATTCCGAGATCAACCAGAATTATATTCCCTATGTTGTGGAAACTTCCATCGGGCTTGACCGTATGTTCCTGCTGGTGCTCAGTAATTCATACGAAGAAGAACAGATACCAAGGGAAGATGGCAAGGCAGACAGCCGGGTAGTGCTGCGCATACCGTCCAGAATCGCCCCGATGAAACTGGCGGTATTGCCACTTGTAAAAAAAGATGGCCTGCCGGAGATCGCCAGGCGGCTGATGGATGACTGCAAATCGCATTTCCGTTGTTTCTACGAAGAAAAGGACACAATCGGGAAACGTTATCGCAGGATGGACGCCATAGGTACGCCATTCTGTGTGACCATCGATCAGCAAACCAAGGAAGATGAAACAGTAACCATCCGGTACCGCGACACCATGCAACAGGAAAGAGTGCCGCTCACGCAGGTGCGCGGAATAGTGATGGAAGCGATCCGGTAACCGGTGCCGTTAAGAAAACAATCCGAAAGTGAAGGGGTTGCCATTGAGCGCGGCAACCCTTTTTTTATCATCCGTATAGTTCGAGGTGGATGTCTTTCTTTTCATAGCCGAGCGCGATGATCCTTTCTTTCGCTTCGTCAACCATGTTCTTCCAGCCGCAGAGATAAAAGCTTGCATCGGGTCTCCGGTTCTCCAGTATTTCTTCGTAAACAGCATGCACATAACCTTTCCGGATATCCTGGTTCTCTCCCGTCTCGCGCGAGCAGGTTGTGAGGTAGTGAAATGAATCCAGCTTCCCTTCAAGCGACTTCAGTTCATCATAGTAAAGAAAGTCGTGCCGGTACCGGCATCCGAATACCAGGTAAATATTACGATGCGGGATGTTTGCACGGTGGATATGCTCCACCATTGAACGAAAGGGTGCAATACCCGTACCTGTGCAGATAAAGAAAAGATCTTTCTCAATTTTATCGGGAAGCACAAACACGCCCTGAGGCCCGCGCAACGGTATCTCGCTGCCCACTTCCACGTCGTCGAACAGGTAGGCAGTGCCGATGCCGCCAGGTAAACGGACGATAATCAGTTCAAAGACGTTCGTTCCATC
>DASVBM010000189.1:0-2584 GCA_036375835.1 Chitinophagaceae bacterium
GCCCGAGTTGCGTGAACTTTCGTTTCTGAATCTCTATGATTTTGAACTGAACGCTTCTGTCCAGGGTGAACCCGACCTGCAGCGTACAAGGGTCAGTAACCTGGACCTACGCTACGAATGGTACCCCAAAGCAGGCGAAATGTTCACAATAGGAGCTTTCTATAAATATTTCAATAAGCCGATCGAGCAGTTCTTTGATGAAGGTGTAGGCGGCGCAAGCACTTTCAGTTTTGCAAATGCTAACCAGGCCAGGTCCTATGGCATGGAACTGGAACTCCGGAAAAAGCTGGATTTCACCCCTGCGCTGAAGCATTTCAGTTTACAGTTGAATGCCGCATGGATCCATAGTCGCATCAAAGATGAACAGCTCAATATTGATCGTCCCCTGCAGGGGCAGTCGCCCTACCTGTTGAACGCGGGATTAATGTACGACCTCCCCGAGAAAGCTTTCACCACCACCATACTGTTCAACCAGATTGGTGAAAGAATCTACCTCGTTGGAAGCATCCAGGCAGGTGCAGGCTCACCCGATATCTATGAAGCACCCAGGCCGGTACTCGACATCCAGTTCAGCAAGAAGTTGTTCGGTAAACGCGGTGAATTCAGGCTGAATATTTCAGATATCATCAATCAGACACAGGTGTTTTATCAGAACGGCGATGGAAATGAAAGGTTCCAAAAGAGCAAAGACGCTTATCGTTTCACGCGCCGGTTCGGCACCAGTTTCAGTCTCACATTTAATTATTCATTCACGCATTAGAAAAAATTCAAACAATACAATCTCATGAAAAAACTTTTCTTCTTCATCAGCGCACTTGCAGCAGTTACGGTTTCAGGTTGCAGAAAGATCGAATCCGACGGGCAGGTTGTGGTTGTTACTCAACCCGGACCTGCAAATACAATGGGGCAGACAATCACGCTGGAAGGCAGGATCAATGCCGATACGGTTCTTCGTAAGCAAAACACTTACCTGCTCAAGGGTATTGTTTACATGGTAGGAAATCATAAAATGACGATCGAAGCAGGAACTGTAATAAAGGGATCGTTTAATGGTGCAGACGTCGGGGCACTGGTTATCACCCGTGGTGCAAAGCTGGTTGCGCAGGGAACGCCAACGGAACCTATCGTCTTCACTTCCGCCGCACCGAACCCCCAGGCAGGCGACTGGGGCGGGCTGGTACTCCTGGGCAAGGCACCGATCAATACATCTTATGCCGGTACAAATGGCCTGCTGCAGGTGGAAGGCGGCATTGATAATGCAAACGGTGACGGTCTTGCCGGTTCCGGTGATGTTCTTGTACCTGCACCGGTAGCTGATGACAATTCAGGGGTCCTGAGTTATGTACGCATCGAGTATGCCGGCTATGCGTTTCAGCCTGATAAAGAGATCAACAGCCTCACGATGGCTGGAGTAGGCAGCGGCACGACGATAGACCATATCCAGGTGGCTTATGCAAAAGACGATGCCTATGAGTGGTTCGGTGGTACCGTGAACTGCAAATACCTGGTAGCCTTTAAAACACAGGATGATGACTTCGATACTGACAACGGTTACAGTGGTAAAATTCAGTTTGGACTTGTGATCCGGGACTCTGCAATTGCCGATATCTCGAATTCAGAGGCGTTTGAAAGTGACAACAACGCCAGCGGCACCGGCGTCTCACCGAAAACAACTGCAATTTTCAGCAATATCACTGCAATCGGACCACGTGCTTCCGCAGCAAACACCGGCAGCAGCCTGTTCCGTGGCGCTGCGCATGTGCGGAGAAATACCGGTATCTCTGTTTTTAATTCCATCATCATGGGTTGGCCGCGCGGCATCGAGCTGGACGCCACCACAGGAATTTCAGTTGCATTGAACATTGAAGACAGTACTATCCGTTTCCGGAATAATACGCTTGCGGGAAACAACCTGCAGCTTCGTTTTACCGGTAATCCTGGTAACACGATCACCAATGACGCGTCCTTCACTTCCTGGTTCACAAACAGCTACTATAATAATGAGTTGTTGCCGAATGCGGCGGATGTAAAACTGATTCAGCCCTTCAATTATACGGCGCCCGATCCGACGCCATTTGGTGGCAGCAGCGGTAATCAGAAAGTACTGAACGGCGCTTCATTTACTGATCCGAAGTTTACCGGCGACACCTTTTTCGAAAAGAACCTTAGTTTCCGCGGCGCTATCGCCCCGGCAGGTGAGCTTTCAACCTGGTGGAAAGGATGGACCAAGTTTAATTACTGATTTGCTACGAAAACAATGAACAGCTTCAGGAAGATTCCTGATTTTGTTCAAGAGACTTCCCGGCTTTCCGGGAAGTCTCTGGTTTCCGGATGGCGGCAGCCGGATCAACCGGGAGATCATTTCCTGACGCTGCAATTAAAGCAGGTGAGATTCGTCATGATTTATCCTGTTTGCGCAATTTAATTTTGCCGTGTAAATGAAATAAGCGCTTGCTATAAAAATATTTTCTCATGTGCTTTTAGGCACTACGCCTCTTGTTTTTACAGGGGGCTCTTTTTTTTACTGCTGACAAGCGGTTGATGTGATTGATTCCTCCACGCTCCCGGAATACAGAAACGCATG
>DASVBM010000099.1:0-7694 GCA_036375835.1 Chitinophagaceae bacterium
GCTTACCGGGTACTGAGGGAAAGAACCGGTATGACCGATGTTTACCTGGAGCAGGTAAAGGCGTTCAGCAAACCGGGCCGCCACCCGGGTGGAAGGGTTATCACCATCGCCTACTGCTCTCTGCTCAATATCCAGCACCACAAGTTGCAGATCACTGAAAATGAGCTTCACTGGCATTCGGTTACTTCGCTGAAAGCCGGGGACCTGGCTTTCGACCATAAGGAGATTATTGACGTTTGCTATGCCTGGCTGCAGAAGCGTATCCAGGAACATCCGCTGGGCTTTAACCTTCTGCCCGATAAGTTCTCGCTTCGGGAACTTCAGAACCTGTACGAGGCGATCCTGGGTGTTCACCTTGACCGGAGGAATTTCCGGAAAAAGTTTTTCTCGATGGATTTCCTGATCGACATCGGCGAGTACGAACAGGATGTGCCGCACCGCCCGGGCAAACTCTACAAATTCAACTTCGAGAAATACGAGCGTAACCGGCGTAAATGGACAGGTATCGACTTCGGGTAAACAGAGCTTAATTTTTAGAATTTTTCAGCGGAAGATTTTTTGCGGGCAAAAAAACCTCGCTATATTGTGTACGATTTACACATTTGGCGGTGTGTAAAAGATACACTTTTCGATTTGCTGCTATGATTAAAAAGCTACTCAAGGCTTGCTTGCGTGCGCAATTTGCGCTGTTCATATGTTTTGCATTTACTGCAAAGGCACAGTTGCTTACATGGTCGCCGGACTTTATCAAAGAGACAGATTCCAACATTGATATAATTGCTGACGCAACGAAAGGTAACCAGGGGTTGATGGGTTATGCTTCACCGGTGTACGTACACATTGGCGTGATCACCAACTTCAGTACATCGGCGAACGACTGGAAATATGTTCCTTTTACCTGGGGTACTACGCCTGCTGCAGCAGCCGCCACTTCGCTCGGGGGCAACAAATGGAAATATACCATTGCTTCCAGCCTGCGCACATTTTTCGGCATTTCGAATCCTTCAGAGAAGATCCTGAAAGTGGCGATTCTTTTCAGAAGCGCAAGCGGAAGTAACGTGCTGAGGAATGCCGACGGCAGCGATATGTACGTGCCCGTGTACGAAGCCGGGCTGAACGTGAGGATCGATCAACCCTTCCGTGAACCAAAATATACACCGGTAACCGAGCCCATTACTGCTGCCGCGGGCGATCCGGTTGCGGTGAGCGCGAAAGCAAGCGAATCATCTGCAATGAGCATCTGGTTTAATGGTACGCAGGTGGCAACGTCCTCCGCGGTTACATCGATATCCACTTCAATCAACGCGGTGAGCGGCGACAACCAGATTATCGCTGAAGCGAATAACGGCAGCGTCTCAAAATACGATACGATCCAGTTCTACATCAATACTCCCGTGGTGGTGGCCTCACAACCGGCGGGAACGGTTGACGGCATCAATTACAGCGCTGACAATACTTCCGCTACCCTGGTGTTATATGCACCCAACAAAACAAGGGCTGCGGTGATCGGTGATTTCAACAGCTGGACGCAGACTGCTTCCTACCAGATGTACCGTACGCCGGATGGAAGCCGTTACTGGATCACCCTGACCGGGTTGACCCCCGGCACCGAATATGCGTTCCAGTACCTGATCGACGGGAACCTTCGCGTGGCGGATATTTACTCGGAAAAAGTGCTCGATCCCTGGAATGACCAGTATATTCCGGCTGCAAACTATCCTTCTCTGAAACCCTATCCCGCGGGGCAGTCGCAGGTGGTGAGCGTACTGCAAACCGCGAAGCCCGCATATAGCTGGACTAGCACCACCTTCACCCGGCCGGACAAAAGGAATCTTATCGTATACGAGTTACTGCTCCGCGATTTTGTTGCTGCACAGAACTGGCAGACGCTGAAGGATACCATCTCCTATCTTAAGAGACTTGGTGTAAATGCGATCGAGGTGATGCCGTTCAACGAGTTTGAAGGCAACAACAGTTGGGGATACAACCCGGATTTCTACCTGGCCCCCGATAAAATGTATGGTACCGAAAACGCCCTGAAGCAGTTTATCGACGTGTGTCATGCAAACGGCATCGCGGTGATCATGGACATCGCGATGAATCATGCCTTCGGTCTTTCTCCCACCGTACGTATGTACTGGGACGCAGCGAACAACAAACCGGCATCGAATAATCCCTGGCATAACCCCGACGCGAAACATCCCTACAATGTGGGATACGATTTCAACCACGAATCGCAGGCTACCAAAGACCTGGTACACCGCGTGATCCGCCACTGGCTGGTAAATTACCGGATCGACGGTTTCCGCTGGGATCTTTCAAAAGGATTTACGCAAACGAACACGGGCAGCAACGTGAGTGCCTGGAGTGCTTATGACGCGAGCCGGATAGCTATCTGGAAACGGATCTATGATTCGATGCAGGTGGTATCCACCGGCAGCTATTGTATACTGGAACATTTTGCAGATAATTCAGAAGAGACCGAACTGGCCAATTATGGCATGCTGCTCTGGGGGAATCTGAATTATAATTTCAACGAAGCCACCAAAGGCAATGTCGCCAACTCCAATTTCCAGTGGGGCGTACACGTGAACCGTGGATGGACGGTACCGCATCTCGTTACCTACCAGGAGAGTCATGATGAGGAAAGACTGATGTACCGGAACCTCAACGAAGGCGCCTCCGGACCTTTCCAGAATACCCGCGACCCTGCCACTGCCTTGAAAAGAATGGAAGAGGCAACGGCGTTCTGGGCAATGATACCGGGGCCCAAGATGCTCTGGCAATTTGGCGAGCTGGGTTATGACCAGTCGATCAACCGGTGTGAGAACGGCACCATCAATAGCGGTTGCCGCACCAATCCGAAACCCATTCTCTGGAATTACTACACAGACCCTAACCGCCAGGCACTGTATAATGTTTACGCGAGGCTGTTCGCGCTGCGCAATCACCCGGCTTATCTTCCAACCTTCGTTTCCAATAATGTGGACTACAGCCTGAGTGGCGCGTTCAAATGGATGAAAGTGACTTCGGGTTCATTGCGGATCTGCGTGATCGGCAACTTCGATATCGCGCCGGTTACCGGCTCCGTAGCCTTCCAGACACCCGGCACCTGGTATGATTACCTCGGCGGCGGAACCTTTGTCGCCACCGGCAGCTCACAGAATTTTACACTGCAGCCCGGCGAGTACCACGTGTACCTGGACCGCGATGCAAATGCAGCACTGCCCCTGCAATTACTGTCTTTTCACGGGCAGAGAAATAAGGGAAGTATCCGGCTCGACTGGACTACCTCAAACGAAAACGGTGTTGCCCGTTTTGAAGTGCAACGATCTTTTGATGGCAACTCCTTTACCGGCTTCGGCCTGGTGGAGGCAAAGAACCAGTCTGCTATCCAATACTACCAGTTAACAGATGAAACACCCCAGGCAGTGAATGCCGCAGCGCCTGTTTTTTACCGGCTGAAAATGATTGATAAGGACGGAAGTTTCCGCTATTCATCCATCGTCGAGATCGGGCCATCGTGGAGTGGAATTTCGATATATCCAAACCCGGTGAAACAAGGGAAGGTGTTCGTCCGGACAATGAATCAGCCCGGGGAACGATTGCGTATCTCGATACAGGATCCTTCGGGCAGAACCTGCCTGAGGTCTGTAATACCGGTGAACGGATCCACTGCTGCGATTGACGTTGCGGGTCTTGCCGGCGGAATTTATTTCCTGATGGCAGAGTTGAACGGGTCAGTGCGTGTTTATCCATTAGTGATTCCATAAACCGACATAAACGTTTTGTATTAAACACTGTAAACAATAATGTATGAACCTTAAACGATTGCTTATGACGTTTGTCCTGTCATTGGCAGCGTTTGCTTTTGCAAATGCACAGGACAAAGTGGTTACCGGCAAGGTGACCGATTCGAAAGACGGGTCTCCGTTGCAGAGTGTGTCCGTACTGGTGAAAGGTACTACCAGGGGCGGAACGCAGACGGCGGCCGACGGTACCTTCCGTATCAGTGTTCCGGCGAATGCCACAACGCTGGTGTTTTCCTCCGTAGGATACCAGACGCAGGAAGTTGCCATTGGCAGCGGCGCCCTGAATGTTTCATTAGTAGCCACAACAGGCGTAGACCTGAACGAGGTGGTAGTGGTAGGTTACGGTACGCAAAGAAGAAAAGATGTAACAGGCGCTGTAGCTACCGTTTCAACCGAAGACTTTCAGAAGGGCGCGATCCAGTCACCCGAGCAATTGATTGCCGGTAAAGTAGCCGGTATACAGATCTCGGCAAATGGCGGTGCACCGGGTGCAGGCAGCCGGATCAGGATCCGTGGCGGTGCTTCACTCAATGCCAGCAACGACCCGCTGATCGTAATCGACGGTGTACCGGTTGATGGTGGCGTGGCAGGAAGCGTGAACCCGCTGAACCTGCTGAACCCCGACGATATTGAAACGTTCACGATACTGAAGGATCCTTCTGCTGCAGCAATCTATGGTTCAAGAGGTTCAAACGGTGTAATCCTTATCACCACTAAAAAAGGACGCAGGGGTAAAACACAATTCAATGCCTCCGCCAACTTCTTTCTTCAGACTCCTTCAAATAAGGTAGATGTTTTGAGTGCAGACGAGATCCGGCAGATCGTAGCTTCGAAGGGTTCAACCTCCGACGCGGCGAAACTGGGTACTGCAAATACAGACTGGCAGGATGAGATCTTCGATCCCGCCTTCGGCCAGGATATCAATCTTTCCGCGACCGGCGCTACCCTTAAAGGCAGGCTCCCCTTCCGCATTTCGGGCGGGTTCCTGAACCAGGACGGCGTACTGAAGACCGGGAATTTCCAGCGCCAGACGCTGAGCTTTAATTTCTCGCCTAAGTTCCTGAAAGACCGCCTTGCTGTAACGGTCAACCTGAAAGGAGCGAGAACGGCGAATGTTTTTGCCAACGAAGGCGCCATTGGTACTGCGATCTCTTATGATCCAACACAGCCGGTATACGTCAGCAGCAACCGCTTTGGCGGCTTCTTCGAATACCTGGAGCCATCGTCTACCATCGGTACCGGCGGATTCGTGCCAAGAGAGCTTTCTCCGCGCAATCCGGTAGGACTGCTGGAACAGCGCGACGATAAAAGCGAGGTATACCGCAGCATCGGAAATGTGATGTTTGACTACAGCCTTCCCTGGGTACGCGGGCTGCGCGCAAATCTTAACCTCGGTTATGATATTCAAAGCGGATCGGGTACGGTTAAGATTCCTGACAGCGCTGCTTCGTCTTATCGCAGGTTTTCCACAACAAAGATCACCAGCGGACCAAATAACGGCAAGGACAGCATCAATCATTATGGCGGCGTGAATAACCAGTATAAGCAGAACACCCGGAACCTGCTGCTTGATTTTTACCTGAACTATGCGAAGGATATCAATTCTATCCGCAGCCGCATCGAAGCAATGGCGGGTTATGGATACCAGGATTTCTATTTCAAGACCTGGAACTATGCCGATTACCGTTTCGATGGTTCGGAGATGCCCAACAGCCAGCCGAAGTTCCCGTATGACGATCCGAGGTATACGATGATCTCTTATTATGGTCGACTGACATATACGCTTGCGAATAAATACACGCTTCAGCTCAACGCGCGCGCAGACGGTGTTTCAAAGTATAATCCCGAGGACCGCTGGGGTTTCTTCCCTTCGGCGGCTATTGCCTGGAGGATCAGCCAGGAAGACTTCCTGAAAGATTCCAAAACAGTGAACGATCTTAAACTGCGCGTCAGCCATGGTGTTACCGGGCAGCAGGCAGGCATCGGTTTCTATGGCTACATCCCGAGGTATGCGGTGAGTAACGACCAGGCACAATACCAGCTGGGAACAACATTTTATGGTATGTATCGCCCCAGCGCCTACGATCCGAACCTGAAATGGGAAACAACCACCAACACTGGCGTGGCGCTCGACTTCGCGTTGTTTAAGAACCGGGTCAGCGGTACAGTGGAAGGCTTCTTCCGCAAAACCAAGGACCTGCTGAGCACCGTGCCGATTGCGCTGGGAACCAACTTCAGCAACCGGCTCCTCACCAACGTAGGTAATATCGAGAGCAAGGGTGTTGAAATTACGCTGAACGTTATTCCGGTACAGCGCAACAATTTCACCTGGGAGCTCGCTACCAACTTTACCTATGTTGATCCCGAGATCACCAACCTGTTGCTGAACCCGGATCCGAATTTCAAAGGCGTTACCACCGGCGGCATATCGGGTGGTACGGGTAATACCATCCAGATACACAGTGTTGGCTATAAGCCGAATTCATTCTATGTGTACAAGCAGGTTTACGACCAGGCAGGCAAGCCGATTGAAGGGCTTTACGAAGACCTTAACCGCGATGGTATCATCAACACAGAAGACCTCTACCGTTATAAATCTTCCGAGCCTACATTCCTGCTGGGCATCAGCAGTGATATGAAATTCAGGAAATGGACACTGGGCTTCACGATGCGTGGAAGCTTCGACAACTATGTTTACAACAACGTATGGGCGAGCAGCGGAACCCGCAGCGGTATCTTCAACCCGCTGGGATGGATCAACAACGGCTCAAGGAATTACCTGGAGACCGGCTTTGAAAACATCCAGTACTTCTCTGATTATTATGTACAGAACGCGTCTTTCCTGCGGATGGATAACATCAATATCGGTTATGACGCGGGAGAAGTTTTCCGGAAAGCTTTCCTGAGGGTGAACTTCAATATCCAGAACGCTTTTGTAATTACCAACTACAAAGGGGTAGATCCGGAGATCAGCTGGGGTATTGACAACAATTTCTATCCACGTCCACGCACCTATTCGCTGGGCCTAAACCTTAATTTCTAATCAGACAAACCTGACAATATGAAAAATATTTTCAAATACAGTTCCGGTGTGCTGGTGGCGGCTACCCTGATGGTGAGCTGTCATAAAGACCTGGACCGTTTTCCTCCGAACGAAGTAACCTCGGAGGTGGTGTACAGCACTGAAGCCGGATATAAGCAGGTGCTGGCGAAAGTTTATGGATCGATGGCGCTCACGGGCAACCAGGGGCCTGCCGGTAACGGTGACGTGGCTGGCATAGATGAAGGTACTTCGGATTTCCTGCGGCTTTTCTGGAAAGCACAGGAGCTGAGCACCGATGAAGCGATCGTTGGATGGAATGACCCCGGCATCAAGGACTTCCACAATATGAACTGGAGCGCGAACAACCCCATGTTGAACGGGTTGTACAACCGCGCTTTTTATATCATCACGCTTTCAAACGAGTTTATCCGCGAGAGTAACCCCGATAAAGTAGGTCAGCGCGGCCTGGGCGCTTCTGCAGCAAGCATCAAAACAATGCGGGCCGAAGCAAGGTTTGTAAGAGCTTTCCAGTACTGGGTGCTGATGGACCTCTACGCTAATCCTGGTTTTACTGACGAGAACACACCGATCGGCGCAGGTACATTACCCAACCAGATCTCACGTAAGAACCTGTTCAAATTCCTGGAAACCGAGCTGCAGTCACTCGAAACTGAGTTGCCCGCTCCGAAAACCAACGAATACGGCAGGGCAGATAAGGCTGCAGCCTGGGCATTGCTGGCCAGGATGTACCTCAACGCGAAAGTGTATATCGATACCGCTAAATGGAACGAGGCGGTCACCTATTCCAAGAAAGTGATCGACGCGGGTTATACCCTGCT
>DASVBM010000423.1:0-2703 GCA_036375835.1 Chitinophagaceae bacterium
GCTTACCAGAACGACCCTGCGTACAGGTCGCTGGTCCAAACCCATTTCAGTGCGATTACACCGGAGAACGAATTCAAGCACGTTTCAATGGTGAGCAATGAAGGCGCGATCAGTTTTGTAAAGACAGATGAATGGCTGAACCAGGTACAGGGTACCGGTCTTCAGGTATTCGGACATACGCTGGTGGACTGGCAAAGCACCAATGCCACTTACCTGCGTTCGCTGAAGTCCGCCGGAACGGAGGTCAATGTGGTTCCGAACGCCGGGTTTGAAAACGGTAGCGGTAATACATTCAGCGACTGGACAACACAGGTGGCTCCCGACGCCAGTGGCAGCTTCGGGCAGGAAACGACGGCGCCCCAGGAAGGAGTACGCGCTATGAAAGTTAGCGTTACCACTCCGGGACAGTATCAATACAGTATCCAGTCATATAGCACGATATTCAGCCTGACTCCTGGACAGTCATACACCCTGACATTCTACGCGAAAGCCGATGTGAACGGAAGCCGGTTCAAGGCGGTTATTCAAAATGCGAACTACCAGGAAAAGACATTTTACCTAACTCCTGAGTGGCAGCAATATACCTGGACCTTCGCAACTAATGAATCGGCGGTGAGCCTGAAATTTCATTTCCCCGCGGCCGGTGTTTTCTATATAGACAATATCAATATTCCGCGGTCGGCAGACGGCAGTATGGTAATTGATCCGGTGAAGGTGGACAATGCAATGAAGGATTTTATCACACAGACCGTCACCCGTTACCGTAACCAGATCAATGCCTGGGACGTGATCAATGAACCCCTGGATGATGGAACCGGGAAGATCCGCACGAACCCACAGCCGGGTGCTGCCAGCGGCGATAAGTTTTATTTTGCCGAGTTTCTTGGCAAGGATTATATCGCGAAAGCTTTACAATATGCTGCCCAGGCCAATCCAAATGCTGAATTGTACATCAACGAAGCGAAACTGGAGTCAGACGGCGTGAAGCTTGATTCCATGATACAGTTGATCAGTAACCTGAAAGCGGCAGGCGTGCCTTTGCATGGTATCGGTTTGCAGATGCACCTCGGCATCAGGAACGACAGGCAGGCAATAGAGAACGCCCTGCAAAAGCTTGCGGCTACCGGCCTGAAGATCCGGATATCGGAGATGGACGTAAGGGTGAACCCCTGGAATATTTTCGGGTACAAGGCCACTGAGTCAGATCTCATTGCACAGCGCGACCTGGTCCGGTTTGCGATTGGTGCATACTTCAGATATGTACCTGCCGCGCAGCGCGCGGGCATCACCTTCTGGGATCCTACGGATAAATACAGCTGGATCATCATCAACCAGAACAAGGAAGACGCGCCAACCCTTTTTGATATTGACATGAAAAAGAAGCCGGCGTATTACGGCGCCGTGGTTGGGCTGAGAAAAAAAGGCTGATAAGAAAATGATTAATCGAAGCCGTCTCAATGCATTTTGAGACGGCTTTTTCTTACAGCTTCCGGAAGCAGTTTTTCCATCGCCTGGCTGAAAGAAAGCCTGATTGTTTTAGCACAGCCGGCGCTACCGGCAGCCTGCGTCGGACATCTGCTCAAAAAAATAATGGTACGATCTGACAGTATAAAGCAGCGAAAAATGACTGCATCATTTAGACGATCAGCCTGAAATTCATTTGGAATTATGTAAAGTAAACTTTACATTAGGGCATTAATTTCATTTGCTTATGACATTCCTTCTTCCACACCGGTACAAAAAGACCGGGATTGTCATTGCGCCCGCCGGCCTGACTCTTTGGATCCTGATGCAGCGTGGTTACATTCTTAAAATGCTTGTATTTGGTTTTGGTGCACCTTCCGTCGCCGGGGAAGCGGCCTACCACATTGTTGAAGTGGTAGCAGCCGTTACCGGCTTTTTCTGTTTTCTGGCCGGTATATATTTCCTGGCCTTTTCCAGGGAAAAGGTGGATGATGAAATGGTGCAGCGGATCAGGCTGGAAAGCTTTCTTTTTGCTGCTGCAGTACAGATCATTTTCCTGATCGCAGGTTTTCTTTGGATGCTCTTTGCAGGTGATCCGGCTGAGTCAGGGATGATGGTCTTCTTTATTGCATTAATCGCACTGTTCTGGCTCAGTTTCATCGCACGGTTCAACTACGTTCTTCATTTTAAGTACTGGCGATGAAGAATACGGTAAAAGAGGAGAGACTCAAAAAGCAACTCACCCAGGTGCAACTCGCAGAATTGGTTGGTGTGACGCGGCAGACCATCTTCTCCATTGAGGTTGGTAAATACATACCTTCTGTTGTTCTTTCTTTAAAAATCGCGAAGGTGCTGGGCAAAAAGGTTGAAAATATTTTTCAGCTGGGTGATTATGATTAAGCAGGTTTTCCACCTTCGGCAGTTTGCAAGGCGGTCGCTCTATGGATTTTGCGACTTGCCGAGGACACCCGGGTTTAATAAATCTTCCAGATCACCTTTTTCCAGCAGTTCAGAAATCGTTTGACTGATACATGCTCTGGTGAGTTCTCTGACCAGCAGGTCGGGCGGAGTGAAGTATAGCGCGTCACTGCTTTCTTCAGCCTTTAAGCCCCGCCGGATTGTTGCCGCCATATATTGAAAGGTCCATATGTTGATCCCGTAATGCCTGCCGTCGGGTAGGTCCACAATAACGTTTGCAAAATCGTTCAGTTTATCCCAGGTGTCCGGGTCTGCTTCTTC
>DASVBM010000084.1:0-3806 GCA_036375835.1 Chitinophagaceae bacterium
CCTGTTCGGTCAGGCCATCACTGCTGAACCAGGCAAACTGGTAGTTCCGGGTGTTATAAAAACTCCGCATTCTCCTTGCGATGGTATCCGCGAACTTATTTTCCGAAATAAACGATTCCATCGCCGTACTGTCGAAGAACAGGTCGCTATACGAATTTGATTTATTAATGCTGTAGTCTCTTTTGGAAACATTGCGCTTCCCTTCGGATACGCCGTCGCCGTCACGATCTTCAGCAGACTGGCAGGCAGCAAAAAGACTGCAGCAAAGGGCAACATATAAAAACAGATTTTTCATTTACTGGCTTATTTTCAATGACTTAATTCTTTTCATAGCAGATTTTGCAAAACCTGTGCCTGCGCGCCGGTTGAGGAAATTAGAATACACTAAGCCACAGGAATCTCAGATTTTCAGTGCAAAAAGTTCAATACTGTTGTTTTTCCCTTTCAGATCAACGAGGCCGAGACTTTCACTTTGCCATTCTTTGAGGTCAATGTGATCAAGAAATGACCGGGAAACGATGAATTTCTGGTTCAGCTCACTGCAGGCAGTGCGGATCCGGGCCGTGGTATTCATCGTATCCCCGCTCATTGCCAGGTCTTTTTTGATTACGCCGATCTCGCCCACCGTTACCTCGCCTGCGTGTATTCCCACCCGGAATTCGGGTAGTATCCCGTACCTGCGGCGAAAGTGCTCTCCCCTTTTCTGCAGGTTACGCCGCGCTTCGATGAGTGCCGCCATGCATTTTTTTGTATTCTGCTCATTAAAATACCAGGAGACAACAATCTCGTCACCCACATACTGGTAAATGATCCCATCGTGCTCGATAAGGGCAATAGATATCTGGTAAATGAATTCACGGATGAATTTGAAATAAGGAACGCTGCCGAGTTTTTCGGCTATCGGTGTGGAGTCCTTCAGGTCGATAAACATTACAATCCGCTGCTCCACCTTAGGTTTCAGGTATTTGCCAAGAAGAATGTCAAAGAACACACCGGGTGAGTATTTATCATGCACCTCGATGATCACCTGCGTAATGAGCAGCAATGCCAGCCAGTAGGTAACTTTTTGCACCAGCCAGTAACTGTGCAGCGCGTCGTACCAGAAATTGCTCCAGGCATTCGCGAGATCGGCTTTTCCGCTCGCCACGGAATAACTTACGTGCACCAGGAAACTGATGAACACAGCTGCTGTAACCAGGATCAGGCTTTTGGTGAGCAGCGCAAACCACATCGAATGATTACGAAGCACTTTTTTCAGCAGGAAAACGAGGATATACCCTACCACGGCACTGAGGCCGAATACCAGCCCCTCGCGTAACAACAATGAATCGTCTATGAGGTTTAGAAAAAGGGAATGTCCCACGCTGCGTGGCAGCGAAGTGAAAAAATTTACCAGGTCGATCAACGTCCATATCACAGCAATGGAGAAGACGAGGTGCAGCCTCAGCCGCCTTGCGTTCGATATCTCCGGCAATATGCGTTTCCAGCTGTTCATACTCGGTTTTTCAGGTAACTGTAGATGGACAGCTGTGCGTTAAACCCATCCGGCAGGTCTTCAGTTCTCTGGTTATCCATGGTAGAAGTAAGCGTCACTGCCTTGTCGGTGTCCTGCCACTGCAGTTTGAAATAGTCGAGCAGTTCCTGCCTGCAGTTCTTGTCTTTTACCGGCACACATACCTCAATCCTGCGGTGCAGGTTCCGGTTCATCCAGTCGGCCGAACCCATAATGACCTCGCAGTCGTCATCAGTGCCGAAAATGAAAATCCGGGAATGTTCCAGGTACCGGTCAACGATCCGCTTGACCGTGATATTTTCACTCAACCCTTCTATGCCTGGCACCAGGCAGCAAACACTGCGCACCAGCAACTGCACCTGCACACCTGCATTACTTGCTTTGTAGAGCATGTGGATCATCGAAGCTTCTTCCAGGTTATTGATCTTTATCCGGATCAGGCCCTCATGGCCCATGTGAACCTTCTGTATCTCCTGCGATATAAGCCGCTCAAACTTGTCTTTCATATTGAACTGGCTGACGAGCAACGTGTCGAACTGAACCTTATCCCTCCTTCGCTTCGATAGCAGTTTATATAGCTGCAACAGTTCCTCAGTAATCACAGGGTCTGTTGTCAGCAGCACGTGATCGGTATAAAACTTCGCGGTAACCTCGTGGAAATTCCCGGTACTGAGGATACAGTAACAAACCGTCTGTTCTCCGATATTTCTTTTGATAAGACCAATCTTTGAATGGACCTTGATCTCCGGCGGACTGTAAACAATCTGCACACCGGCATCTTTCATGCGCCTGCTCCATTTAATATTGTTCGCCTCATCGAAGCGCGCTTTCAGTTCCACAAATACGGTGACGTTCTTTCCGTTTTTTGCCGCACTGATCAATGCGTTTACAATGTGCGAATCGGCAGCAACGCGGTAAATAGTGATATATATGTCGGTTACGTTTGCATCTACCGCTGCCTGGTTAAAAAATGAAAGCACCGTATTGTATGAGTCATAAGGAAGGTGCAGCAATACGTCGCGCTGGTTCAGGATATCGAAAATGTCGCCACAGTTAAGTTCGCCCGGGTACGACAACGGCTTCAGCTGAGGATAAAACAAAGTCTTGTCAAACGTCGGGAACTTTGCAAAGTCCGAAAGATTGTGGTACCGTCCGCCTTCGAACATCTCTTCATGCCGGATGTCAAAGGCAGAGCCCAGGAACAACTGCACGTTCCGGGGCATACCCGCTTCATAAAGAAACCGCGATGGCGGGCCATACTGCCGCTTCTGCAGCTGCTTTTCTATCTTCCCCAACAGGTCCGGATCGTATTCTTCATCGAAATGCAGTTCCGCGTCACGGTTGAATTTGATGCTGTAGATGCCTATAATTTCGAATCCCGGGAAAAGGCAGGAAACATTTTCACGAATGATATCATCGATGAACACCACATATTGTGTTCCGTCGATTGGCGAGAGATTTACAAACCGCTGCAGCTTTTCCGAAGGTATATTCACCACAGCATGTCTCAGTGTCTGGTCGCCGGGCGCCCGGAGCGTGATAATAAAATACAGGTAGTTGTTTTCAGGCAGGAAGTGCTTGCTCAGGTCCGCGTCGAGAAACAAGGGCTGAATGAACGTGAGCACCTGGGAAAGAAATATATCCTTGGTTTCTGCAATGTGCTCGGGGCGAAGTTCCTCGTTGTAGTACAGGTGAATGCCTTCGTTGTTCAGTTCCGGGAGTATGGATTGGGTTAGCACAGAACTGTATACCAGAAGCTGCCGGTTGATTTCGGCCTGCACTTTATCCGGCAGGTTCTCTTCGTATTGGGTGGTGGCCTGTATCCTTGTTTTACGGCTGAGTTTGCTGAAGGCTACAATTGACGGATAACGTACGCGAAAGAACTCATCCAGGTTGGAAGAGAAGATCGCGAAGAACTTCAACCGTTCGAACAGGGGCACACGTTTATCCGCTGCTTCCTGCAGTACGCGAAAGTTAAATCCCAGCCAGCTAAGATCCCTGTTGTACAACATACCCTTTCTTTTACAGCGGCATCGTCGCCGAATTGCCCGCAGGCGTTGTGCTGCCGGCGTGCATATTATGCAGGTACACCGCAATTCCAAAGGCAAGCACAGACACAATGATGCCGATCATAAACACATTGTATGCAAGCCTGATCAGCTTGTATTTGCGGCCGAGCACCACGCCCAGCGCATAGATATCTTTGATCAGCGAACCATAGAGATAGTCTGAATCACCCATCATAGTGCGCATCGCATTTTCGTATTGCTCGAGCGGGGCGCGGTGAAAGTTT
>DASVBM010000223.1:0-9057 GCA_036375835.1 Chitinophagaceae bacterium
GCCGCGATAAAGGGAAGTCCATACAGGAATGGCTGTTGTGTCTTTGGTAAGGGATGCATTGCATCAGAACCCGCGTTTACAACATAGATCACCGCGCTAAACAGAACCATACCCATCATCATCGCAAAATACACTGTCCGCAGCGCCGTAAGGGGTTTTACCGAAGGCCGGATCTCAGGCATAGTAAGGGCTTATCATCAAATATACCAAAGGTCCTGAAATGGCAACGTACAACCACAGCGGCCAGGTATATCGCGCCAGCTTCCGGTGCTTTACATATTCTCCCGTGAGCCCACGGTAAACCGTGAACAGGATAAACGGGAGAATGACTGCAGCAAGTAAAATATGCGTCGATAAAAGAATGAAGTATACATACCTGATCGCGCCTGCACCACCGAATTTTGTTTCACCCGCCAGCAGGTGATGCGCTATATAGGATACCAGGAAGACAACGGACAGGTACATGGCAGCAAACATCAGCCGTTTATGCAGCAGGTATTGCTGCCGGCGCACCGCTATGTAAGCCGCTACCAGCACAACAGCCACCGTGCTGTTGATCACCGCGTTGGCCGCGGCAAAAATATGGGGGTCGAAACCCAGGTTCACTTCCACGCGCGGCAGCTTGCCCAGCGCCACGATCACCGCGAATACTACGAATGAAAAAATTCCAATGAGTTGTTTCGCCAGCCTGTCGTTGCGGCGAATAGAGGGTTGTAGCATGATCAGTTTTTTGAAGCCTCTGTTATTTTCCTTCTTTTACGGAGATAGAGTACGAATACGATTACCATGAATATCACGATCAGCCACAACCATGACAGGCTGAGGATACTGGTGAACACCGTGCTCTCCGCTTTCTGGTCTTTTTCCAGCATCAGGAGCCCAACATCATGCGCAAGCTGGCCCAGCGCCGTGCTGTCGAGGCCGTCGTAATACCCGCGTACCAGGAAGTTCTTATCCAGGACAACGAATCGCGGTGTATGTATAAATGCCGTATCCACTCCTTCTCCATCAACCAGCCCAAGCTTCATCTCGTTTAATGCGAAGTCATAGATCTCCTGCTTATTACCGGTAAGGAACCACCAGTTGTCGTGGTTCACGCCAAAACGGTCGGCGAAAGCTTTCAATGCTCTGGGCGAATCACGCTCCGGATCTATCGATATCGAAATAAACTGGACGATGGAGGAATCAATCACCTGCCTGCCTGCTTTGTGCGTAGCGAATGAAGACTGCAGTTTCCGCATGTTCTTTGTCATCGGCGGGCAGATAGACGGGCAGCGGGTGAAGATAAAATCGACGACTGCGATCTTATTTTGCAGGTCGTAAAGTTCTACCGTGTCGCCGAACTGGTTCACCAGCCTGAAGTTCGCGGTACGATGCCAGACGGTATCGGAGAAACGCTTTCCGTCTTTGACACCTTCGAATACGTCATCCACGTAATAACGGCGCGGTATCACCGTGGCCCGCTCACTGGTGTACTTCACGATCAGGTACCCGGTTACGGGTATCAGGATAGCGATCAGAATTCCGAAGAATGCCTTTTTGTTCATATGCTTTATAAAAAATCGTCCCGGCAGGGCCGGGACGATGAAGTAATTTGACGTTATTTCACCCGATCAATGCCCCACGCTGCTGCCTCCTTCCGGAGCGCCTGTCTTCGGCTTCACATCTTTCACGTCGTGCTTACCGGGAGTAGCGCCCTGGTTAGCGGGCTGCGTTGTCCTTTCGTGGTAGCTCTTGTCGTAATTGTTCCTCAGGTTGCGGTATGATGAACCATCAGCCAGGAACGCGATGATGAACCAGATAAACAGTCCCAAAGGTACCACAATGGTCATTATCATGTTCTTCAGTTCGTGACCCAGGTGCATGAAATAGGCGGTGATGTAAAACGCCTTGGCCAGCATGAGTATCACGATGGCGCCCTTAATGAAATGACGAAGAAAGCTTTCTTCCATCCCGATCATTGAAAAGCCAAGGGCCAGTTCCACAAGAGTAAGAACGGAAAGGATGATCGTGACCCTTTTGATCTCTCTCTTGCCTGCGTTGCTGTCGGCGGTTGCTGTTTGTGCCATAAAATATGTCTGGTTAACTGGATGATTAAATTAGATAAAAACAGGTGAACACGAATACCCAAACCAGGTCCACGAAGTGCCAGTAAAGACCTGCTTTTTCGATCATCAGGTAATGCCCTCTCCTTTCAAACACACCGTTCAGCGTCATGATCAGCATCACAATGTTGATGATCACACCCGAGAATACGTGGAAACCATGGAAGCCGGTGATGGTGAAGAAGAAGTTGGTGAAATCATGGTGCCCGGTGCTGCCATCTGCATTAGGGAAAGGATTGCTGCCCCACCATGCACCTTCGTGATACAGGTGTGTCCACTCCCAGGCCTGGCAACCCAGGAACGCCAGACCACCGAGGATCGTCCATATAAGGTTGATCACTACCCCTCTTTTATCGCCGCGGTGCCCGGCGTGAACCGCCAGTACCATCGTAACAGAACTGATGATCAGGATAAATGTCATCAAGCTCACGAACAACAGCGGGAGGCCATTGCCAAGGAAAGGGAATGACTGGTAAACCTCGTTCGGGTCGGGCCAGCTATTGGCAGAAAAACGGATCGTGCCATAGGAGATCAGGAAGGCGCCGAAGGTGAAGGCATCACTCATCAGGAAGTACCACATCATCAGCTTGCCATATTCCACGTTAAATGGACTGTGGCCGCCACTCCACCATTTTGTGCCCTTAGCTACAGTAGTTGACATCTGGTTTTCAAAATTTAAGTTCTCAAATATATTAGCTATGCATTAACCTGGAACGGATTGTCTGTTTACCCGCCCCGCTTATATCCAGTTAAAAAATATAAAAAGATAAACCCACAGTGCGCCTACAAAATGCCAGTAGGTGCTGGCGATCTCAAGGCCGGTGCTGCTGTACACCCTTTTCTTGCCGAAATAAGCCCGCAGGAAAAGCACTATCAGCGCCACCACACCGCCCAGTACATGCAGCCCGTGCAATCCGCCAATGATACCTACGAATGAAGCCGATGGATTGCTGTCGGACCCAAACAAAGGCAATCCTCCTTCTTCAATCTGCCTGAAGCCGATCAGCTGCATCACAATAAAAGCAATACCCAGCGCTGCAGACAAAGCCATCAGCACCCGGTACCGGCTCATCTCCCGCACCTTCAGTGATTTCACAGCCAGGTGAAGGGTTACACTGCTCACCAGAATCACCGCAGTGGAATACCAGAACATCGCCGGAAGCCTGAACTCTATCCACTGTGCGTTTGCTCGCTTTACAATATATGCACTCGTCAACCCGGCGAACATCATTACAATACTCGCCAGCGCCACCCACATGGTGAACTTGTGCGGATGTAAACGTTTTCTTTCTGAACTCATCATCGTCGTCATCATCAACCTCTTGTTATAAATTCGATATTAAATTCCAAATACTAAAATTCCAAATTCCATTCGGTCTTCTATTAAGAAACCTGGTATTGTTCAAAGTTTCCGCGTCAATCACCAAGTTTATTAATCATCGTTGAGAATATTTTCCTCAACTGTACCGCTTCATCAATGAGTGCGCTTCTTTGCTCTTCCAATTCCTCAATTCCAAAAGTATCGGACAACCCAAGAAAATGGATGCTTTCTTTTGCTTCCTTTCTGGCGACTTTCAATCTGTACTTCAAATCTCCCTTTCCCACGTTTTCATTCGCTTCAATATAGTTGGCGCCTACCGAACCACTTGCTCGAACCAACTGTTTGATATCCTGAATATTTTCAACATCCCGCGTCAACTTCCGGCAAAATGCCCTGACGTTTTTCGCAAACATAAAACAGCGCTCTTCCAATGGATGGTTGAACATATCCCATGTTTTTCAATGTCAATCTCCCTCTGTTTATTTCAAACGTTCCCTGGTATTTGCCCGCCCGGCTTAAGGCCGTTCGGACGGGGAATCGCATTTGAAATTTCCACTCTTCACCGATCCCGCTCTATTTCTCCAAAACGCTTCTCCATGGAATTTGGAATTTTAGCATTTGGAATTTCTTCTATCTTATTTTGTCCGCCAGCAGCGCCAGCAACACCACCGGCAAATAAATATAACTGCTGAACATCACCCTCCTCGCAGCTTTCACACTCATTTCCCGGTACAATCGCACCGACTGCATTACCAGGAAAAGATTTGCCACCAGCACTATCCACATACTCAACGTACCGGTAAGTCCGTAATAAAATGTCAGCAATCCAACCGGTATCATCAGCACAGAATACATGATCGCCTGCATCGCGGTGAATTTCGTCGGGCCTTTGTCAGAAGGCAGCAGTTTAAATCCTACCCGGCTGTAATCGCTGTGCGCCACCCAGGCAATCGCCCAGAAATGCGGGAACTGCCAGAGAAACTGGATCCCGAACAAAGCCCAGCCAGCCATGTTCGATATCTCCACGCCATTGTTCAACGTCACCACTCCAAACGGATTCACAACACCGGTGCCTGCTACCCATCCGATCAGACAAGGTAAGGCGCCGGGAAATGCACCAACAAGTACCGCGATGCTGTTGACTTTCTTCAGCGGGGTATAGATATACGCGTACAGGAAAAGGCTGAACAGCGAAAGCAGCGCGGAATCCAGGTTGAAGAAATACCACATCATAGCCACGCCTGCCAGGCCTGCGAGCATCGCGAACGTGTAAGCTTCCGACTGAGACATTCTTCCGGCCGCTACCGGCCGCTTACCGGTGCGCTTCATCTGGGCATCAGTATCTTTTTCCACTGCCTGGTTGATGGCATTTGCACTGCCGGTAACCAGCATGCCTGCCACGAACAGCAGGCCGATCATCTTCCAGTTGAACTCAACGATGTTTGGCGCCAGCAGGTAACAGATCACACAGGAAAACACTACCGTAAAGCTCAGCGTGAACTTCGTCAGCAGCATATAGTCCTTCACCTTCTCTTTCAAAGAAAGATCGGGCAGAGTCCTTTGTATTTCTGTTTGTGCCATCATTCCCATTTTCTACCTGCTCCTTTTAAAACAAAGCCCTGGCTGAACAGGGCTTGGAATATCTGAAGGTTACCGGGCACAGGCCCGGTAACCCGACTGATTAATGATGATTGGTTTCATTCGCGCCAACCGGTGTGGTCTGCGGAATGAATTCCTGCCCGTCCTTACCGTAATCGTAAGCCCAACGATGTACTTCAGGAATCTCACCCACCCAGTTACCATGGCCCGGGTGAATCGGCGTTGTCCACTCAAGTGTTGTAGCGCCCCAGGGATTGGTTGTTCTCACTCTTCTGCCCTTGAAAATAGAATAGAAGAAGTTGAACAGAAACAACAGCTGCGTGGCGAATACGATAATTACCACAATACTGATAAACTGGTTAAGCCCTTCGAATTGTTTAAAGCTTTCCCACTGGCGATAGCTGTAATAACGCCTCGGCATACCCGCCAGGCCTTCATAGTGCATCGGCCAGAAGATGAGGTAAGCGCCTATCAGCGTTACCCAGAAGTGGATATAACCAAGTGTGTTGTTCAGGTAACGTCCATACATCTTTGGGTACCAGTGATACAGTCCGCAGAACATACCGAAGATACCCGCCACACCCATCACAATGTGGAAGTGGGCGATCACGAAATAGGTATCGTGCAGGTGAATATCCAGCGCGGAGTTACCCACCCAGATACCGGTAAGACCACCGGAAATAAACAGGCTCACAAATCCGATAGCGAACAGCATCGCCGGCGTAAACCGGATACTGCCGCGCCAGATGGTGGTAAGCCAGTTAAACACCTTGATAGCTGAAGGCACCGCGATCAAGAGGGTCAGCAGCACGAAGAATGCACCGAGGAAAGGATTAAGTCCCGATACAAACATGTGGTGCGCCCATACGAGGAATGCAAGTACGCAGATCGCGAACAGCGAACCCACCATCGCCATATAACCGAAGATGGGCTTCCTTGAATTCACCGCCATCACCTCAGACACCATACCCATGGCAGGAAGGATGATGATATATACTTCCGGGTGACCAAGGAACCAGAACAGGTGCTGGTAGAGGATGGCATTACCGCCCTCGTTAGGCAGTGCGCCTACACCGGCTATATAAATATCAGAAAGATAAAAGCTCGTACCGAAGTTGCGATCGAAGATCAGCAGGATGAAACCTGAAAGCAGTACCGGGAATGAAAGTACACCGAGTACAGCGGTAAAGAACAGCGCCCAGATGGTCAGCGGCATGCGCGTCATGCTCATGCCTTTCGTGCGCATGTTCAGGATCGTGGCAATATAGTTCAGACCGCCCAGCAGTGATGAGACCACGAACAGTGCCATCGCTATCAGCCAGAGATCCATACCTGTGCCGGACCCGGGCTGCGCAGATGCCAGCGCACTCAAAGGCGGGTAGGCAGTCCATCCGCCGCTGAATGGTCCTGTTTCAACGAAGATCGATGAGAACATCACAAGGCTGGCAGCAAGGAAGAACCAGTAGCTCAGCATATTCAGCATGGGTGAAGCCATGTCGCGCGCACCAACCTGAAGCGGAATGAGCAGGTTCGCGAAGGTTCCGCTCAAACCGGCCGTCAGTACAAAAAACACCAGCACGGTACCGTGTATGGTGACCAGCGAATAATACGATTCCGGGGTGATCTGACCTTTGTCGTTTACCCAATGTCCCAGCAGGTCCTTCAGCCAGGGGAACTCTGCATCCGGGAAACCGAGCTGCATACGGAAGAGAACAGACATCAGACCGCCGATGATCGCCCATACCATACCGGTAATGAGGAACTGCTTGGCGATCATTTTATGATCCTGGCTGAATACGTATTTCGATATAAAGGTCTCATGATGATGGTGCTCGTGGTGCGCATCATGAGCATGTACTTCGTGTGAATGCAAAACAGCTTCGTTACTCATATCTGGTCTTTACAAAAATTATTAAGGTTTCAGCTGTGCAGTTTGACTGCCTGCCTTTGTTGTATCGGTTGCCGGTTTGTTCGAAGGGTCCATGTCAGGAAACGCCGTGAGGTAAGCGGGCTTTTGTTTGGCGAACCAGGCATCGAACTCCGCCTGTGTTACCACAACTATTGTTCCCTTCATCGCATAGTGGTTGTTACCGCACATCTGGTCACAGGCCAGCTCGTAAACGAAATTCGGGTTCCCCGTTTGCTCCTTCATCTCCTCGGTCGTAAACTGCGGTGTAAACCATAGCGTAGTAGGTGTACCGGGCACTGCATCCATCTTCAACCTGAAATGCGGCAGACCTACGCTGTGCACCACGTCTCTCGAACCTATGATCAGCTTCACGGGCTTACCCTTGATCAGGTAAAGCGTCTGGGGGCTGAAAATATCGTCATAATTATGCTCGTCCGCCTTGAAGTTCATCTTGTGGGTGCCACCTCTTGAGTTTTTCACCTCGATACTGGTATCTCTCCAGATCTGCCCCAGCTGGTTGCCTTTTTCTTCATCGATCAGGCGGAAGTACTTCTTTCCGAATTCATTATCATTACCGGGATAACGGAACATCCATGAGAACTGCTTGCCGGTCACTTCCACCACCATCGCATTCTTGGGGGCGTCACCGGTAAATTTAAACCAGTTCCGCAGACCGATTACCACCAGCACCGTGAGCGCAATGGCAGGTATCGCGGTCCATATGAATTCGAGCTTGTTATTGTGCGGATAGTAGAAAGGCTTGCGTTTGTCACTTTCCTGGTAACGGTATGCGAACCAGAAAAGCAGAACCTGCGTGAGGATGAAAACCACCCCGGTGATCACCAGCGTCCACCAAAGCATCTGGTCAACCAGTTCTCCTTCAATGCTGGCGGACTTGAAAGGCAGGAGCGTCTTATCGTAATACAATTCATTACACCACCATACCCCAAGCAGCCCCAGCACCAGGAAAGCGATCATCAGGAAGCCATTGATCTTATTGTTCTGTTTCCGTGAAACTTCCTCACCCTTCAGGATGGATACATACTCACTCGCCTTCGCGATCTGGAAGATCACGACAAAAATCAAAACGATAACTGCAATTACAAAAAACATCGTGTCAATAGTTTATCTGGTTTTCTTTTGTTGCGCGCGCCTGCTTATGTGTGGTGGATGATGCTCTCCTTCAGGAAAGGATGGTATTTGGCGATCAGCGGTTTGCTGGCCAGCGCCCTTCCCACGAAGAATATCAGTATACCAACGAATAATGCAAGAATTCCGAAATCAAACCACCAGTAGTCGGCCCAGGTTACATGATCCGGCGAGATGCTTCCGATCACCATCTGGTAGAAATCCATCCAGTGGCCGAAGAGGATCAACACGCACATGAAAGTCATCAGCGTATAATTCCGCTTGGAGCCACGCCGCATCAGGATCAATAACGGGCAGATGAAGTTAATAATTATGTTCAGGAAGAAAATACCCTTATACGGACCTTTCACGCGGTGCCAGAAGTAAACCGTTTCCTCCGGCTGGTTCGAATACCATATCAGCATGTACTGCGCAAACCAGAGATAACACCAGAAAATGGAGAACGCGAACATGAATTTACCAAGGTCGTGCAGATGCTCTTCATTCGTGAGCTCCAGGTAACCTTTGTTCTTCATATAGATCACGAAAATCGCAATGAGCGACATACCCGCTACAAATGAACTGGCGAATGTATACCAGCTGTACATCGTGGAATACCAATGAGCATCAAGGCTCATCATCCACAGCCAGGGTACGGTAGAACCAACAGTCAGTGCGAACCAAACGATGAACAGCGAAGCATTCACGGTGTTCCTCCAGATGAAGTTCTGACCTTTTTCATAATCCATCGGGCCCGCATCGGCTTCTGAACTCAGCCTGCGCATCCGCCATCCCAGTAAGCTCCACAACCCGATCGCCAGGGTGGTCCAGACGATAAAGAATACCGGGTTCAGGAAACCAAGCTTACCCTTTAAAATCGGATCGGCTTCTGCTTCGTGGCTGTTCCAGTGGTAAATGTGGGTGCCGAATAATACAACCATCAGTATGATGAAAGCGATGATACCGAAAATCGGAACCAGTGTAGATATCGCCTC
>DASVBM010000343.1:0-3808 GCA_036375835.1 Chitinophagaceae bacterium
GGTGGTTGTCGCAGTTGTGCTGCCTCCTCGTCCTGCTCATTTCGATGTTTAACTTCGATGCCTACATCTTCGGGGTGGATGCGTTGTACCGCAACTTCGAGATCAATCAGATGGCTGTCATCACCGCAGCGTTATTCATAATGCTCGCGGCGTCTATCGCGTTTATCAACCCGGGTGAAGGGATCGTGTCTGTTTTTACGCGTAAAACCAGGGCGAGCAAAGTGGCGCTGCGGCAACTTATGCTCATCACCGTATTGATCCTGCTGGCCGGCGTGTTGATCTTTAACGGCGAAAAAGCGGGCTACTATACGCGCGAATTCGGATCCGCATTCATTATGGGGGTCGCCATTGTCATCACCGCACTGATGATATGGCTTGGTGCAAGGGAACTGAATACCGCCGAATTCCGTAACCAGGAACTGCTGGCCGATCTCCGCCGCGCTAACCAGGACCTCGAAGCCGAAGTCGAAAGGAGAAAAGAAACAGAAACGGCGCTGCAGCGAAGCAATCTTCAGCGGTTGCAACTGAATCTCGACCTTCAGGAAAAGCTGAACGAGGGATTGATCTTCGAAGCCCTGTTTCAACGCGCTAACGACGGAATCATCATCTGGAATAACGACAGGGAACATGTGAAAGTAAACCCGGCAGCAGCACGCATGCTGGGATACAGCGTGGAAGAAATGCAGGCGCTCAGTGCTGAAGATATCGTAGCCGACCCGGAAGTAGACGAAGCGCGTTGGAAATTATTCTTTGAAAAAGGGGAGCTTACCGGCATCACCAACCTGAAAAAAAAGAACGGCGAGGTCATCACCTGTCACTTCAGCGCAGTGAGCAATCTGCAGCCGGACGAACACCTCAGTATTCTCACAGATATCACAGAGCGGGTACACGCGCAGGAGGCACTGATAGAAAGTGAAACCCGCTTACGCACGATCTTCGAAACAGAACCTGAATGTATCAAACTGCTGAGCCTTTCCGGCGAACTGCTTGAAATGAACCCGGCAGGACTGGATATGCTGGAAGCGGGCAGTCTTGAAGAGGCCCGGTCGGTTCCGATCACTGCGCTGATCAATCCGGCGCACCGCAGTCGTTTCACCGATATGCTGGCAAATGTGGCTAAGGGTGAAACACAGGTGATCGAGTTCGAGATCACCGGCCTGAAGGGAACCAGGCGCTGGCTGGAAAGCAACACCACGCCGATGCGGGACGCTTCGGGAGAGATCACCGCCTTGCTGGGCGTGACTCGTGACGTCACCCGGCGTCGTGAAATGGAACAGCAGCTGCGTGAAAGCAATGAACGCTATGAGCTCGCTTCCAAAGCTACCAATGACGTGATCTGGGAATGGCGCATCGAACAGAACGAAGTGTATTACAGTCATGCTTATGAGTATGAATTTGGCTACCCCGGCGGTCAACTGCACCCGTTAGAGGTCTGGCTCCGGAAAATATATTCACCCGACTACCAGCGGGTGGTGAACAGTCTCCGTGCTAAAATAGAAGCGGCGGACACCAGTTCCTGGGAGGCGGAGTACCGTTATGTGAAAGCCAATGGTGAACTGGCTTATGTATATGACCGCGGCTTCCTGATCCTGGACGAAGAAGGCCGCCCTGTCCGTTTCATAGGCGCGATGCAGGATGTTACCCAACGCAGGCTGGCCGAACAGGAACTTCGTAACAGCAACGACCGCTTCAGGCTGGTAACGCTTGCCACCAACGACGTGATCTGGGACTGGCACCTCGGCAGTAATATCGTTACATTCAGCGACGCTTATGAACACCAGTTCGGCTATCCCTGCAGGCAGTGGATCGCCGAATGGGAAACGCACATTCATGAAGAAGACCGTGAACGGGTGGTGCTCAAACTTCAGGCAAGCCTTAGAGATACCGAAAACGAATTCTGGGAAGACGAATACCGCTTTTACGCCGCAGACGGAAGAATACTGCATATTTACGATCGCGGGTATATCGTATTCGATGAGAATGAAAAAGCGGTTCGCCTGGTGGGTGCGATGCAGGATGTTACCGCCCGCAAACAGGCCGAGCAGGAAAGAGATGCTGCGAGCAGTGAAATCCTGCGGCGCAACAAAGACCTGGAACAGTTTGCCTTTATCGTTTCGCACAACCTTCGTGCGCCAGTGGCAAATATTCTTGGCATCACCGAATTGCTGAGCGGGGATATATCGTTACCGGATACTGATCGCAAAACCTTCCTGGAAGCACTTAACGCCTCTGCCGGCAAGCTGGATATGGTGATCCGCGATCTCAGCGAGATACTGTACATAGGCAAATCGATAGAAGATAAAAAGCAACCGGTGTCGCTATCGCGCGTTGTCAACGATATCAGCGAAACCATACAGGTGTTGCTGCGCCGCGAGAACGTGCACATCAAGACCGATTTCACCGCGGTAGACGAGATCAGTAGTTTTAAAAGCTACGTGTTCAGCATTTTCAACAACCTGATCACCAACAGCATCAAGTACCGCCGGCCGGACCAGGACCCGGTAATCGAGATCAGTTCGGAAAGAAAGAACGGCACCGCGATCATTACCTTCCGCGACAATGGCCTGGGCATCGACATGGAGCGATACCAGCAACAGGTCTTCGGACTATACCGGCGCTTCCATCCTTCAACCGATGGTAAGGGTATGGGATTGTTCATGACCAAAAAACAGATCGAAGCCCTTGGCGGGCGCATCCATGTAGACAGCGAAGTGAACAAGGGAACGACTTTTACGGTGGAGTTGCCCGTGGGATGACACCCTCCGGTATTATTCGAGCAGAAGACAAAGAGGGAATGAAGAAGTAGATCCGGATCACCTTGCCCGGCGCTTCCAACTGTGATTTTGCGCCGCAGAATTATCCACCCAAATCCCCATACCCCTTCACCCGCAGTTGCGTTATTAAGCTACGGATCGATTCTAGTTTGACAATTAACAAATCGGGTTCGGTTTCCGCCCTTCACATTACTTCTTGTTTGTCAACGAGTCCGATGGTTTGATTCTTTAAACTCAATAACCTGCTTCAAAAGATGCGGAGCTGGCGAATATACCGGCACCGATATTGAAGCATATTAATTTCTGCCGGAAATTTCTTAATTCAATACCTGCTTCCTGAGAACAGCGGTCATTATAAATCAGCACGGTTATGCATTCGATTAATCTGTCCAGGCCATATATCCTTTACGTTGAAGACGACGCAGATGACGTTGAGTTACTTCAGCACGCACTCGCGGGAACCGAATTCGATTTTCAGCTGGTACATCACACCAATGCAGTGGACGCGCTGGAATTCCTCGAACGCTCCAAACGCTTCAACCGGTTGCCGGAGCTCATTTTCCTCGACATCAATATGGCCAGGATGGACGGCAGGGAAACCCTGGTTTGCCTGAAAGCAGATAAAGACATTGCCCGTATACCGCTTACCATCCTTTCTACTTCCACCCTCGATTCGGATCGCAACTATTTCGGCAGGTACCATATCCCGTATATCGTAAAACCCGGTGATGTAAACCAGTTTAAATCTGAACTGCTTGAAGTGATGAGCGGGCTGCTTTCCTTTGATACCGCCGAGAAAAAAACCGCCTGACTACCCCGGTCCGCTTAGAGCGATCGCCGCTTGCCGGCCTTCCAACCATAACATTCATCCGTCCAATCTAGCAACAGCTGCTTAACCGGATTCCTCACTCATGCCTTGACCTGTTCTAATCCATTTCTAATTCAGTGCTAACAGCATCCTAATACTTTCAACCAATCTGTACACCGCAGGCCGGAAGGTCTGTGTGGATTTATGGCTAAGAACTCCCGGCCTA
>DASVBM010000098.1:0-9283 GCA_036375835.1 Chitinophagaceae bacterium
CCTGTCTCAATAGTGTTCAGTTCCGCGAGGGACAACATAAAAAAAAGCCGGCATTGCCGGCTTCCTTGTTAATATCCTTCAGAAGATTAAAGTCCGAAGCTGTAAGCTACTCTCAGTCCGATGAATGAAAGTGAGCTGCCATCTTTAGATACACCTTCATAACGTGCAGCGATATCGAACTGGTTGTTGATCATATAACCGATGTTACCGGCATATGTGAAACCGCCACCACCGCTCTTACCTACAGAATAACCAAGCTGAGGTTCGATATTGAATCCACCTTCACCAAGGTTCAGGCGGTAACCGGCTTTCAGGGGAATGAAATAAGTAGAAGAAGCTTTGAAAGTGGTGCTTCCAACTGTAAAATCCTTACCGGAGAAATTCATGTAACCTGCAGAAACAGTTACTGCGCCAGGTCCGGCAGGAATAGCAGCTTTCAGGCTACCGCCGATACCAAAGCTGGATACATCACCGAATGTTCCCATCGGCAGACCTGCTTCTACTCCTACGCTGAGTGTAGTAGCTGCTGTTTTCTTTTCGTCTGAATTCTGTGCTGATGCTGAAAACCCGAACGCGCCCAGTGCAATAATTAAAGCTAGTTTTTTCATAAAGAGGGTATTAAGTTTAAGAATCTACAAAAAAACAAATGCTTTGTTTATCCAGCAAACCATGTGCATAATTTCCTTCCTCGATCACTGTGTTGTTGAAAAAAAAATCCACCGCTCATCACAATAAATAAGCAGAATAAGTAAGCCATGTATGGCATCGTGGAGGAATATTATAAAAAAAGAGCAGGTGATCCTGCTCTTTTTCTCTATATCGTTCTATATCGTTCTATACGTCGATACGCGCGTACTTCGCGTGGCTTTCTATAAACTCTCTTCTTGGTGCCACTTCATCGCCCATGAGCATGCTGAACACCCGGTCGGCTTCGGCTGCACTCTCAATGGTCACCTGTTTTAAAGTTCTTCTTGCAGGATCCATCGTCGTTTCCCAGAGTTGTTCCGCGTTCATTTCACCAAGTCCTTTATAACGCTGGATGGTGACGCTGTCTTCTTTACCCTGGCCGAGTTTTTCCACCAGCGCCTTTCGCTGTTCCTCGTTATACGCATATTCCTGTTCCTTTCCTTTTTTCACCAGGTAGAGTGGTGGCTGCGCGATATACACGTAACCCTGTTCCACCAGTTCTTTCATATAACGGAATACGAAGGTGAGGATGAGCGTTGCGATATGCGATCCATCCACGTCGGCATCGGTCATGATGATCAGCTTATGATAACGCAGCTTGGCAAGGTTGAGTGCTTTGGGATCTTCGGGTGTTCCGATCGTTACGCCCAGCGCGGTGAACATGTTGCGGATCTCTTCGTTTTCGTAGATCTTATGTTCCATCGCCTTCTCTACGTTGAGGATCTTACCACGCAAGGGGAGAATAGCCTGGTAAGTCCGGTCGCGGCCCTGCTTTGCGGTTCCGCCGGCTGAGTCACCCTCTACCAGGTAGAGCTCGCATTTGGCAGCGTCTCTTTCAGAACAGTCCGCCAGTTTACCCGGCAGACCTCCGCCACTTAATACCGTCTTCCGCTGCACCAGTTCCCGGGCCTTCCTTGCGGCTACCCTTGCCTGTGCGGCCAGGATGATCTTAGAGATAACGTTCTTTGCCTCTCTTGGGTTTTCTTCGAGGTAAGACTGCAAAACACGCCCAACAGTGGTTTCCACCACACCCGAAACCTCGCTGTTGCCCAGTTTGGTTTTTGTCTGGCCTTCAAACTGCGGTTCGGGCACTTTTACCGATACGATGGCGCTGAGGCCTTCCCGGAAGTCATCTCCTTCTACCTCAACCTTTGCTTTTTCAAACAGGCCTTCCTTATCACCATAGGATTTGAAAACACGGGTGAGCGCCCGCCTGAAACCGGTAACGTGCGTACCGCCTTCGATCGTATTAATGTTGTTAACGTAAGAGAAGATATGCTCTTTGAAATCGTCGTTATAACTCATCGCTACTTCGACCGCTACGTTCGTCGCCTCGTCCAGGCCTTCGAAATAAAGCGTCTTCGCGATCAGCGGCGTCCGCTTGCCGTTCTTATCCAGCATCTCCACGAACTCGACGATACCGCCTTCGCTGTAAAAAGTATTCGTGTAAGGATCGCCCGCTTCATTTGTTTCACGAAGATCGGTGAGGGTGATGCTGATACGGCGGTTGAGATAAGCCAGTTCCCTGAGGCGCCCTTCCAGGATATCCCTTGAATAAACGCTTACCTGGAAAATCGACATGTCGGGCCAGAAATGTACCCTTGTGCCGGTTTTATCTGTTTCGCCGATCTCGCGTACCGGGTACTTAGGCGCGCCGCAGGAATACTCCTGTTCGAATATTTTCCCGTCGCGGTGAACCGTCACATGAAGCTTAGTGCTCAGCGCATTCACGCAGCTTACACCAACGCCATGCAGACCGCCCGAAACCTTGTAGGTGTTCTTGTCGAACTTACCACCCGCGTGCAGTACCGTCATCACCACTTCCAGCGCCGATCTTTTTTCCTTGCTGTGCATGGCGGTAGGGATGCCGCGGCCGTCATCTTTTACGCTGATCGAGTTGTCTTCATGGATGGTTACATCGATGTTCCTGCAATGGCCTGCAAGGGCTTCATCGATGGAGTTGTCTACTACCTCGTACACCAGGTGGTGCAGGCCTTTTACGCCTACGTCGCCGATGTACATCGCAGGGCGTTTTCTTACTGCTTCCAGCCCTTCCAAAACCTGGATACTGTCGGCGCCATAACTGGCTACCGGCGTCTCTAATTCTTCACTCATAAATGTCCTTTCCCGGAATAGATTGTTGTATTTAATTCAAGGCTCGCAAAACTACCGAAAATCAATGGTTTTCCCCTTGTTCAGCAGCCTTATTTCACACGGTTTTTCAAGGTTTTTTGCACATGAAACCAGGCCTCTACACCGCAGCGCCGGAACGGCCGGGCAAGACCGGCATCAGCCTTAAAAAACAGGCCTTTCCGGCCTTAAAACGCTGTTAATGACAGTGAGCTGACCGTGATCAGTCTGCGGTTCCGTGTTTATACATTAAATTTGCCGCACATTCATTCATTACAATCGGTCTACATCTTTGTTACAGGTACTGGACATACTGAAAGTTGCACACAAGAACGGCATAGAGCCGAGCCTGGAAGTATTGTACCAGAAAGAGCAGAATATTCCCGGATCGATTAATTATCTCATTCGCCGTCATTATGCCCAGCATCCCTGGGTGGCTGAGGATACCGGCATGCTGGTGTATCATTATAATGGCAGCCGGCCGGAAGACAATTACCTGGAGCTGCGTTTCTGCACCACCGGCAACCGCTATTGTGAAGAGAAAAGCTGCAGCCAGTGTAACGAACTGCCTACCCTGAACTGCAGCGGTAAACTCCAGACGGTAGACGTATTCAATTTCCATTTTACTTCCACCTTCCTGCACCAGTTTGTGCATAACGTAAAACTCAGCAACCGGAAAGATGAGGTGCTGGCTTTCCGCCATCCTTCGTCGTTTACCAAGATATTCCCGGTCTGCAACAAAAAACGTTTTGTGCTCGACGCTTTGCTCAACCACAGTTACAGCGGGGCGCTGGAAAATATTTTCGTGAATGCCAAGGTTCACGAGCTGCTGCTTTACAGCCTGGAGTGCCTGGTGGAAGAAAGAGACCAGGAAACCTTTACCTGTAAGTTCCTGGCCGATGAGAGCGGAAGGGAAAGGATCTATCTCGCACGTGAGATCCTGCTGCAACATATCGGCGACCCCATCACGATCAAGGAACTGAGCCGGAAGGTGGCGATGAATGAATGTTACCTGAAAAAAGGCTTCAAAGAAGTATTCGGTACCACCATCTTCGATTTTTACCAGCAACAAAGAATGGAGCACGCCAAGTACCTGCTCTATGAAAAATCACTGAGCGTTACCGACGTATCAGCACTGCTGGGCTATTCTTCTATTTCACATTTCTCCGCCGCATTCAAAAAGCACACCGGGTTAAAGCCTTGTGATTTGTTACGGTAGCGGGTTCCCCTGCGGGGAAGATGGAACGCGGATTTTCATGAACGTTATGATTGGTTATGATCAGGAGACTCCCTTCGGAAGTGATGGAACGCGGGTTCCCCTGCGGAGAAGATGGAACGCGGAATGCCGGCACTGCTAAGCCGAATTACCTTAAACTTGTGGTGCCAAACAAGGTATATGCGAAATTTCCCGGCTATTGTACTCCTGCTGCTGCTTGCTTCATGTTCCGTTAAAAAAGTTGATCTGATCGTGCATCATGCACGGATTTACACAGTTGATTCCGCTTTTTCCGTGGCCGAAGCCATGGCGGTCTCTGAGGGGAAGATCGTGGCAACCGGTTCAAACGACGATATCCTCAATCATTATTCCGCGAAAGAAACGATCGATGCTGAGGACAAAGTGATTTACCCTGGGTTCATCGACGCACACGCGCATTTCCTGGGTTACGGAAAATCACTTTTTGAAGTGAATCTTTTTGGATGCAACAGCTGGAGCGAAGTGCTGCAAAGGGTGCAGCAGTTTGCCGCAAGCCATGGCGGGGAGACCTGGATACGCGGAAGGGGATGGGACCAGAATAAATTCCCCGGCAAACAATTTCCCTCGAACGATTCACTGAATATTTTGTTCCCGGATATACCGGTACTGCTGACGAGGGTTGACGGCCACGCAGCGATCGCGAATGCAAAAGCGCTGGAACTGGCGGGAATACAACCGGGACAAACGATCACAGGCGGCGAAATTGAAACACGGGATGGTAAACTCACGGGGCTGCTGATCGATAACGCAGAGGACCTGGTAACCCGGCAAATCCCGGAGGCAGATGCCCCGGTATATGAAAAGCGCCTGGCAGCGGCGCAGCGCAACTGTTTTGCCCAGGGACTTACCACCATCACAGATTGCGGGGTGAGCTACCGCGAGGTGGAAATTATCGACAGCCTCCAGGAAGAGGGAAAGCTGCAGATGCGGCTCTACCTGATGCTGAGCGATGCGAAAGAAAATTACGATGCCTTCCTGGCCAAAGGTCCTTATAAAACCGACCGCCTTTTTGTGAATGGATTTAAACTCTATGGGGACGGCGCGCTCGGCAGCCGTGGCGCCTGCCTCCTGGAGCCCTACAGCGATAAACCGGGCTGGCATGGATTCTTACTGAGCGATCCATCGCATTTCGATTCGGTGGCGAATATCCTTAGTAAAACTTCCTTCCAGATGTGTACGCATGCCATCGGCGATTCGGGTAATCGTACCATACTTAACATCTATGCGAAATACCTTTCTGCCGATAACGACCGCAGGTGGCGGATCGAACACGCGCAGGTGGTGAACCCAAACGACTTCGCCATTTTCGGCGCGCATCATATTGTTCCTTCTGTGCAACCTACTCATGCAACCAGCGATATGTACTGGGCGAAGGACAGGCTGGGCGCAACGCGGGTAAAAAGCGCCTATGCGTTCAAACAATTACTGCAGCAAAACGGCTGGCTTCCCTTGGGTACAGACTTCCCGGTGGAAGACATCTCTCCATTCAAAACATTTCTGGCCGCCGTTGCACGCAAGGATGCATCCGGTTTTCCTGCCGGCGGGTTCCAACCGGAGAATGCGCTCAGTCGCGAAGAAACTATCCGCGGCATGACCATCTGGGCAGCTAAAGCAGGATTCCTCGAAAAAGAAGTAGGCAGCCTTGAAGCCGGTAAGAAAGCGGACTTCATCATACTGGACCAGGACCTGATGAAGGTGGCGGAGACAGACATTCTGAAGGTGAAGGTGCTGGCTACCTATGTGGATGGCAGAAAAGTACATTGAACGGTTCCTGCGCGGTGATAGCTGCTGACTAACGCCGCGTTCGCTGACTGCTTGCTTCTCCCGCCTGGTTCCTGGTTGACTTCGCCGGGCCCCTGGTCATTTCTTTAATATCAAACTACCTGGTATCCAGTTCATTTTTTCTTTTTCCGGTTTGCGTAAGCCCGTTTTCCCGATGCGGCATCACCCGCGGGTATTTGTGAATTCTATTTGCACAAAATTCAGACGGTGAAGAAATTATTGATATTAGGATTGATTGTTATTGGTTTTAATGGCTTTGCACAAAACGGACTCTCTGCGATTGAAAGCGGAAATCCTGCGGGCGAATTACCAACGGGTATCGTCACCGGGCAGGTGAAAACAAATGACGGCCAACCAGCCGCGAACGTAACGGTATTCCTGAAAGAACTGAATCGCGCCGCGATCACTGACGATAATGGCTATTTCGCTATCCGTAACCTGAAAGAAGGCGTTTATACGGTGGAGATCTCGATGATCGGGCTGAAGACGCAGCAGAGAACGGTGGAGGTAAAGAAGGACCAGCCGGTAACCATTTCGCTCACATTAACGGAAGACGTGAAGCAACTCACTGAAGTGGTGGTGGCAGGTAACAAACGCCTGAATGCGCGTCCTGTTGAGATCGG
Organism: Chitinophagaceae bacterium; assembly: GCA_036375835.1. Taxonomy (GTDB): domain Bacteria; phylum Bacteroidota; class Bacteroidia; order Chitinophagales; family Chitinophagaceae; genus JAEZDC01. The sequence goes on from DASVBM010000098.1 coordinate 6,478, forward strand.
TAAGATAGCGATCAACCCGATGGACCTTCCACAGGCAGTAACGGTGATCGGCCAGGGAACGATCCGTGACCAGCAGGCTTTGCGGTTGAGCGACGTGATACGGAACGTGAACGGCGTATACATGACAACTACCCGGGGAAACGTACAGGAGAGTTTTGCCGCGCGCGGTTATAGTTTCGGCAGCACCAACCTGTTCAAGAATGGTTCCAGGGTCAACGCGGGCGTGATGCCGGAGATGAGTTCGCTGGAGCGCGTGGAGGTGCTGAAAGGGAGCACCGCGATATTGTTCGGACAGGTGGCACCCGGAGGCGTGGTGAACATGGTAACCAAAGAGCCGAAATTCCGTTTCGGAGGTGAGGTATCGATGAGAGCTGGTAGTTATGACTTGTACAAGCCTGCTTTCGACGTCTATGGGCCGCTGTCTCAAAAACTCGCTTACCGCGTGAATGGAAGCGTTGAAACGGCAAAGAGTTTCCGTGACCAGGTTTCCTCTGAAAGGTATTACATCAATCCTTCGATTCTTTTCCGCCCCGGTAAAAGAACAGAAGTGGTACTGGAAGCCGATTACCTGAATCATCAGTTTACTCCTGATTTTGGCATCGGCAGCCTCGATAACACGGTCATTGCAGATGTACCCCGGAACCGCTTCAACGGTACGTCCTGGCAGTACAATATCACCGAACAAACAACCGCAGGGCTGACGGTAAGGCATAAGTTCAACGAATCCTGGAAGCTAAACGCATTAATGTCTTACCAGTATTATACAAGGGATTATTACGCGGTAGAAAGGATACAGGCTGCAGCCAATGGCGACTGGACGCGCCCGCTGGGCCGTATCCTGATGTATGAAAACTTTTATACCGGGCAACTGAACCTGAACGGTAAGTTCAACACCGGTAAAGCTGCGCACGAATTCCTTGCCGGCGTTGACGCTGACCGTAACGTGGTGCTGAATAACGACTTCAGTTTCCCGGCTGTGGCGGGGCTGCCGGCCAACAGTTATGATAAGATCAATATTCTCGATCCTTCAAAATATGCGCAGCGCACCGATATACCGGTGGCAACCAATTTCCGCAAGCGGGAAACGCCGGTAAACAGGGGTGGCGTGTATGTGCAGGACCTTGTGAAGATCTCGCCTAAACTGAATCTGCTGGCGGGTATCAGGTGGTCTTTTGTACAGTCGCTCGGCATTGATTCTGTGAACGTGCTTACCGGGGCAAAAACCACCGGTGAATCGAAAACCGACCAGGCTTTCTCACCAAGGTTTGGTCTCGTATATAAACCATTCCGGACCACGTCCTTCTTTACCAGCTATTCAAACTCCTTCGTGGTGAATAGTGGCCAGGATATTTATTACAATCCGCTGAAGCCTTCGGTGATCGACCAGTATGAAATCGGTGTAAAGAACGAGTTCTTCAAAGGACGTTTGTCTGCCAACCTCACTTTGTATCGCATCAGGAACAGCAACCTGGTGCAGACCGCTCCTTTCCTTGCCGATGGTACACCAAACAACAGTAACAGCTTCAAGGCGCTGATGGGTGAAACGCTCAGCGACGGTCTGGAAATCGATTTCGCCAGCCAGCCGCTGAAAGGATTGAATATTCTTGCCGGCTATAGCTACAACGACGCGAGATATACCGCCACGCCTTCCGGAACCGGTAATAAAGAAGGTGAACGGATGGTTAACAATCCCGAGCACACCGCCAATGCCTCTGTATCCTATACATTCAGTTGCAAACACCTCAACGGACTGAAACTCGGCGCGACGGCGGTGTACATAGGCGACCGTTTCGGGGGATGGAACAATACTGCTAACCAGTCGCAGAACTATTCAAGGCTGATCCATGTGAACGGATTCACCACCATTGACCTGATCGCCGGGTATACCTACCGGAAGGTAACTGTGCTTGGTAAGGTTTCGAATCTCACCAATACCTACAACTATTATGTACACGAGAACTATAGTATCAATCCTATTCCGCCGACACAGTTCTCTGCTACCGTATCATATAAATTTTAAATAATTCCACAGCAGGAGGCAGGACGGGTTCCGTTCTGCCTCTTTTTATTTTCCCGCTGCTTACAGCCGTTGGCTGATAGTATGTTGATGCTGAAGACCCTGTTAACTCCTCCGCACCGTGTTCGCCGAAGCATAAGACCCGCCGGGAGCCCGAAGTTTTGCGTATCGAAATAAATGTTTAAGTTTGTCTTAATTAAAATTTAGACAAGGCTAAAAATGCGCACAATAATCCTCGCCTTTCTCCTGGGTATAGCCACCCGTTCTCTTTCCCAGCAACCGGTAACCGGTCGGCTGGTGTCGGGGGGCAGGCCCGTGGTGGCAGCAACCGTTACGTTGTTGCCGGGAAAACATTCGGCAATCACCGATTCGTCAGGCTTGTTTCAGTTCAAACTGGGAAATGGGCGTTACCAGCTTCACATCGCAGCGCTGGGTTTCCCACGCCAGGTTGAAACGCTTCTTGTGGAGGGTAAGCCAGTTCAACTGGAAATAAACATCGAATCCGCCGAAAATGAACTCAGCGAGGTGGTAGTTACCGGTACTATGCGCGAAGTGTCGAAGGCTGCCAGCGCGGTGCCGGTAGAGGTTTACACACCGAAGTTTTTTCAGAAAGCCGCGCCGGTAAATCTTTTTGAAGCCGTAGGGCAGGTAAACGGTGTAAAGCCGCAGTTGAACTGCAACGTCTGCAATACCGGCGATATTCATATTAACGGTATGGAAGGCCCTTATACCCAGGTGCTGATCGATGGCATGCCTATCGTAAGCGGACTTGCCACTGTGTATGGCCTC
>DASVBM010000342.1:0-4336 GCA_036375835.1 Chitinophagaceae bacterium
TCTGTCCTTTAAATTTCAGAGAAGGAGAAGGAACAAATGGTCCGAGCGCCAGGCGGGACCATTTCTGATCCACCGATTCGATCGTCGCGTCATCAGCTACAATGATATTCGGCCAGTCACGCTGAAAATTATCGAGTTCCCTGGTCTTCGTGGTTCCGTCCAGTCCAAGGCAGTTGAAATTCTTTCCCGGCTCCCGGAAGGATTCGCGCCGGAAGATCATCGCATCCCGCTTCGGATCCATGTTATTACAGAATCGCCATAAAGCAACACTCAGGTCATCCACATCGACGGTGTGGTCTATGTACAGGATCATTTTGATGCCTTCAAGTTCGGGCGAGGTACAGATCTGATCATGCAACTCCCGAAGCTGCCCTGCTTTCTCTTTTTTCACCGAAACCAGCAGGCAGGGAATGGATTGCTTCAGCAAAGACTCGTTTATACTGTGCACACCGGGAAAACGTCCGGCAAAATTGGCGGGAAGCATCACTGGCTGAATAGCAAGGTGGTTCACGTCGTCTATCTCTTCTTCGAATTTCGCGGTGGCATCGATCGCCATCTTCCCGCCGAAGCCAAGCTTATTACAACTATGGTCGAGCACGTCCATAGGTCCCGTGCTGATCGTAATGTCATTCACAACGTCCATATTGCGGAAGGCATACCGTGCCAGTTCAGCATAATCCTGGATCTTCACGTGTTCGTCGGCGAGGACGAGTATCTTATTGAACATCATCTGCCCGGCACCCCACATCGCGTTCATTACTTTCTGGCCCTGCCCTGCAAATGATTTATTGATCTGCGCGATCACGAGGTTATGCGCCACGCCTTCCACCGGCATGTCCATATCAACGATCTCCGGAACCATCGTCATTTTCATAGGTGCCAGGAAAATGCGTTCTGAAGCTTTGATCAGCCAGGCGTCTTCCTGCGGAGGAATACCAACGATTGTGGCAGGATACACTGCATCTTTCCTGTGTGTAATGGCCGTAATATGAAACCGCGGATACCAGTCGGGCAAGGAATAATACCCCGTGTGATCGCCGAAGGGGCCCTCCCAGATCATATCGTCATTCGGATCAACATATCCTTCAATAACGAAGTCGGCATCGGCTGGTACTTCAATTTCCGGCTGGGTGATACAGCGCACCAGTTCTACTTTCTGTTTGCGCAGGAAGCCGGCGAGCATGTATTCGTCTACATTATCCGGCAAAGGTGCAGTGGCGCAGTACGCGTACACGGGGTCGCCACCGAGTGCAACCGCCACAGGCATCCGTTTATTCAGTTTCCGGTATTCACCAAAATGACGTGCAGATACTTTGTGTTTATGCCAGTGCATCCCCGTAAGGGTCGGAGCGAACACCTGCATCCGGTACATTCCAACATTGCGGATATTAGTATGGGGATCCCGGGTGTGGATGACCGGCAGTGTTACAAACGGGCCGCCATCATTCGGCCAGCACTTGATCACAGGGAGTTTAGTGATGTCCGGACTTTCCATGATCACTTGCTGGCAGGCTCCCCTCCCGCTCTTTACTTTCGGCATCCAGGAAGCAAACTGGTTCAGCTTCGGAAGCATCTTAAGTTTGTCAAGAATATTTTCTTTTGGTGATGCGAGTTGCCTGAAAAGATTTTCAATTTCCTGCGCCACTTCATCCAGGTGGGTTACTCCCAGCGCCAGGCACATCCGCTTTTCGCTGCCATAGGCATTCATCAGTACCGGAAAGGGATAACCTGTATTTTCGAACAGCAGCGCCTTGCCGCCACCGGGCATTTTACTCACGCGGTCCGTGATCTCCGCGATCTCCAGGTTCGGATCTGCAAACTCCCTGATCCGTACCAGTTCTCCATGCTTTTCCAACTGTTCAACGAAGTGCTGCAGGTTCTTAAATGCCATACCAGAAATTTGAGGGACAAAAGTAAAACAGGATGTGGTTCAAAGACTAACGAAGGTCAGCTCAAAGTGTATTATTCAGCAGCTCCGCATTGGCTGCCATAGAGATAAACTCTTTTTTCACGACCAGCTGCTGCAGCATCTGCAGGTGCCGCTGGTGGTGCATGTCGGTACCAAGAAACTGTACCATGTTTTTTTTGAAGAGCAACTCCCCCATCCGCTTAACTTCCTTACCATAATAGCCAGACAACGACAACATGTTTACCTGCAGCAGGCAGCCAAGCTCAGCAAGCCGTTCGTATTCTTTGAACCGGCCGTGATAATATGTGTATCGTTCCGGATGGGCAAACACCGGTTTCAGGTTCCTCATCTGGAGCTCGAAGATTACCTTCTCAACATTCGGTGAAGCTGCCACGTAAGACATCTCGATCAGTATATAGTTCCTGCTGCCGAAACTGAGGAGGGGTTTGCCTGAAGCGATGAGATTTTCGAATTCCAGGTCAATCATGTATTCGGCGGCAGCTTCCACCTCCATGTCCATACCTGCATCGGCTACAGCCTGCCGCACCTGCGCCAGCCGGGGCAGAATCGTCTCGGGAGAATTGGGATACATATCCGAAAGGATATGCGGGGTGCAGATCAGCTTCCGGTAACCCATCTGCCGGAGCCTGCGCATAAAATGCAGGGTATCTTCCATCTGCTGCAGGCCATCGTCAAGCCCGGGCAGGAGATGCGAATGCATGTCAGCGCCGAGAAATGAAAGGTCGGGTACAGTTGTCTTCGATCCGAAAAGGAATTTCAACATACGGGTTGGTTAGCTTCAGCAAACTAATACATCGGCAGGAGATATTCAACGGGAAACTCAACGATCATCACCTGGCCGAGACTTTCCAGTTTCACATATACTTTTTTACGGCCGCCACGCACCACGGTGCCTTCCTTATCCATGAAAATACCGTGGCCTACACGGATCCGGTCGTTCTCAGTGAAACCTTCAAGGGTATGGATACTCAATGATGCTTCTTTTTCGGCCAGGTATCTTTTGATAAGCTCGATCTCCTCATCGCGTATCACCGCCGGCTTGCCCATGTAATGGACAAAATTGAGTACTCCGTCTGTCATCAGCACCTTTACGCGTTCTGCTTCGTCTATATGAACAAAAACATAAGACTTAAACAGCGGGTCCTCGATGATCTTCTTGCGGTCACTCCACTGGCGCTGTACTTTCTGTACGGGGCACCAGCTTTCGATTCCTTTCCGCAGCAGCACGGAATCGATCTTTTTCTCCCAGCGGGGTTTCGTATATAACGCGTACCAGTATTTCTTCTCTTGGTCGTTTTTTGCCATACCTGTTATCGCAAATGTAGCCTAAAACAATAAAGTGTGCCCGGGGGCACACTTCAGCTTCACCGATTCTGATGAAATTATTTATTCAGCGCGAGGCCTTTATTGGATGCGATCATATCCGCCATCACCCTCGAAGCTTCATTGATGTAAATGTCCGTCTTCAGCGATTTCAGCCACTGCTGGTAACGTTCAGCTTTTGCCTTGTCTTCATTATCGAAATACTTCTTCCGGTCTGTATCCAGGGAAGCGATATCCAGTTCTGTCTGAAGGCGGGTGAGGCTGTCGTTAGCACGCACCGTACTGCGGATCAGCTTCTGCTTTTCCTTGTACTTTGCCAGGTTCAGGTCGTATTCCCTGTCCGCATTCTTACTCAGCCACTCCGCGTTTTTCTGGATGCTGCTGAAGATTGCATTCGATTGGATCCGCTCTGCTGCCAGTTTTTTCACGGTGCTGTAGTCGATATTAGTGGTCCATGGCTGGTACCTTGACTGCTGAATCTCATCCCAGGGCATTGCGTTTTCGTTGTCACGTTCCCTGATCTTGAGGTACTGGTAAACATCAGGCATCACTACATCCGGTATGATACCTTTAGCCTGAACCGATCCTCCGTTCACCCGGTAGTATTTCTGAAGGGTGAGTTTGAGCGCGCCCAGGTCTGTAGTGCCGCTCATGAGATCAACAGGCCTTCCAAATGGTATCACCCTTTGCACGGTACCTTTTCCATAGGTAGAGTTGCTGCCGATAATAAGTCCACGTTTGTAATCCTGTATCGCGGCCGCAAAGATCTCTGATGCCGAAGCACTCAGCTCGTTCACCATGATCGTCAGCGGGCCATCGTATAATACGTTGTTGTTGCGGTCTTCAATTACCGAGCTTTTTCCATCGCGGTCACGAACCTGCACCACGGGGCCGTCCTTGATGAACAAGCCTACGATGTCTACCGCTTCGTACAGGTAGCCGCCACCGTTATTGCGGAGATCGATGATCAGCCCGTCCACTTTTTCCGCTTTCAGCTTCAGCACCTCGGCGGCAACGTCCATCGAAGAACGTTTGCCTTTCTCAAAATCCGCATAGAACTCGGGCAGGTAGATATAACCGATC
>DASVBM010000278.1:0-8210 GCA_036375835.1 Chitinophagaceae bacterium
TTGCATATGCTGTGGCTATGCCGCTAAATTTTCTTTGAATCGTTGTACCCGTTTTTGAGTAGCCATTGTAACACTTTATCGCGCTGGTCTCCCTGTATAACTACTTCAGTGTCTTTTGCGCTGCCACCTGTTCCGCAAAAGTTTTTCAGGCTTTTTCCCAGTTGTTCAAGGTCATCTTCAGAACCGGTAAACCCAAGCACCAGGGTGACAGCTTTGCCCGCCCGATGTTTCGTTTCAAGTCGTACCCGCAACGGCTGTTCACCGGGTGGTAGTGTTGCCTTCGGTATATCATCCCCCTGGAACCGAAATTCAGGGTCCGTGCTGTATACAAATCCGCGGCTGTCCGGTTTATTCTTTTTTCCCATCAGTCAGAGGTTTAAAGGATCACGGCCTTCAGGCTGAGATCAAGGCTCCGCGCCTGGTGAATCAATCCACCCACGCTTACATAATCCACGCCGGTTTCCGCATAGGAACGGATGGTTTCGAGATTGATTCCGCCGCTTGCCTCCGTTTCAAATTCTTCGCCCGTTATCTTCACTGCTTCGGCGCATTGCCCGGGGGTGAAGTTATCCAGCATGATCCGGAATACTTTGCCCCTGCCGATGCTGCAGACTTTTTTCACATCTTCGAGGCTTCTCGTCTCAACCTCTATTTTCAGTGAAGGTTTTACCCGCTGTACATACTCGTAAGCACGGCTGACCGCCGCTTCCAGTCCGCCTGCATAGTCAATGTGGTTGTCCTTCAGCATGATCATATCGTACAGTCCAAACCGGTGATTGATCCCGCCGCCGATGCGTACTGCCTCCTTTTCCAGTAGGCGGAAATTTGGAGTAGTCTTTCGCGTGTCCAGCAATTTTGTCCGAAAACCAGTTAGCTTATCCGTGTATTGCCGGGTGAGGGTGGCAATACCGCTCATCCTTTGCATGCAGTTTAACGCCAGTCTTTCACATTTCAGGATGGTGTGAATCGAAGCCTCTACTTCAAAAGCGAGGTCGCCGGTTTCCATTGATTCTCCATCGCGTTTATAAACATGAAATGTCGCTGCGGGTTCGTTGAACGTAAATATTTTTTCCGCAACCGCCACTCCGGCGAGGATCCCATCCTGTTTGATCTTGAGTACGGCCTTTCCTTTTTGACCCGGGGGTATGCAGCTGAGCGTGGAATGATCTCCGTCGCCAACGTCTTCGATCAGCGCTTCGGTGATGAGGTGTTCCAGCTGCCTGTCAAAATTTTCCATGCCTGCAAGTTAAGCTTCTGGTGAAATGGTAGACATATATGCGCCCGGATAGCAAACCTGTTTCTGAGTGACCGTTCACCTACGGAAACTGTCATAGCCGGCGGCTTCCCGGCAATCCTATACGGGCAGTTTCGCATAAAAAAACATCCGGGAACTATTCCAGAACCCCTGCACTGGCCGGTTCCGGGAACCCTTGTCACGGTATCAGCATCAATTGAGTACATGAAAACTGGCTATCTCCAAAGGACACCCCCTCTTTTGTTTTTCTGAGCAGATTAAAGGCCGGGCGAAACCCGGGTTTGAACCAGGAAAAGATAAGGCCAGGTTCGGAGCTGGTTTACCCTTTGTTTACCCTTCGTTTACCCCTCGTTTACCCCAGGGGTAAACAAAGGGTAACTAAATGGTAGCTGAACGGTAAACGAAGTTACACATGGTAATACTTCGGGGTATTCCCGGAGGGGCCCTGGTAAACAGGCGCGGGACCCAATTTTTTTGGAAGTGTGAAAAGAAAAAACCGCCTGAAAACGCATTAACTGCCTGTTTTTCCTGCATTAACCGTAACAGATGCGGGACTACCCGGTGGTACTATTCGATGGGGGGCTTTAATTGCTCCAACAGCGCGGTGAACTACGGGATCGGCCGGGAAGACGCATATGACCACTGGCCGGAAGGCAAAAGTACTACCGCATACGTAAAACACAGCCAGTTCGGTCGTTTCCAGAATGAGAACATCAGAAGCAAAAAGCTGTTTGCGGCAGTAAACCCGGGATTGAAAAACAAAAGGCCGTCTCAAATGGTATTGAAACGGCCTCACTTAGGTTTATCGGTTAGTTTATCAATTCACCCTGACGGTAATGATGCTGAACTTGCCACTTTTCTCTTTTAGCATCAGGGTAATGTTGTACCCCGATTTTTTACCTGCGCTCAACTTGCCGGTAATTGCCATCAGACCACCCATTTCACGCCTCGAGGTAAGATCAAATCCGTTCACGTCATTCTCGTTGAAAAACGATTTCAGTTTGAGCCCTGCCTGGGTCTTATTGATGTTTTTGATCTCGTTAACATTATCCGGCAGTTTCAGGTCGATCATGTTGTCAAAGTAAGCGGCAATATGGTCGGCATTGGCCGTCTGCAACGCCTTCACTATCTCATCCGCATCCTGCCTTGGAGTAAAGGCAAAGAGGGCCATGCTCAAGCCGAAGAGGACCAATAATTTTTTCATCGTGTAGAATTTTGCCATTCAGTTCCAAAAATATGCCACCGGGTTAGCGGGCTTCTAAAATTATCATTTTTAAGCAATTTATAAACCCGTAGTTTTAACGCATTAACAAAGCGGAAAGTATACAGGGTTATGAAAAAAGCGATTTTGGTTATTATGGATGGCTGGGGATTGGGAAAAGTGCCATCTGCCGACGCTATCCGCAATGCAAACGTCCCTTTTGTCAGTTCGTTATATTCAAAGTATCCCAATACCACGCTTACTACCTGCGGTGAAGCGGTAGGGCTGCCGGAAGGTCAGATGGGGAACAGCGAAGTCGGGCATCTTAACCTTGGTGCAGGCAGGATCGTTTACCAGGAACTTCAGCGCATTAATGTTGCCATCCGGGATGGCGAATTCCACCGAAATCCGCAGCTGCTTGAATCAATAAGATTCGCGAAGTCAAACGGCAAGCCTTTGCACCTGCTTGGGCTGGTGAGTAATGGCGGTGTGCATTCACACATCCGCCACCTTGAAGCGATCTGCGATGTCTGCAAAGCAGAAGGATTATCCGAGGTTTATATACATGCATTTACCGATGGAAGGGATACGGATCCGAAGAGCGGGCTGGGTTTCATCCGTGAGCTGCAGTTACACCTGAACCGGTCTGTTGGTAAAATCGCCACCGTGTCAGGAAGGTATTACGCAATGGACCGCGATAAAAGGTGGGACCGGATCAAGCTTGCCTATGATGCCCTGGTAAACGGTTCAGGCAAAAAAGCAACCGATGCACTGGCCGCGGTAGAACAGTCATATGAATCGGGGGTAACGGATGAATTCATTCTGCCCACGGTGATAATCGATGAGGCGCAGCAGCCGCTGGCAACGATACGCGACGGAGACGTGGCGATCTGTTTCAACTTCCGGACAGACAGGTGCCGCGAGATCACCCAGGTACTCACGCAGGCAGACATGCATGAATTAAACATGCACAAATTGAACCTGCACTATACCACGATGACGGAATACGATAAGACCTACCAGGGGGTGCACGTGATCTTTGAGACCGACAACCTGAATAACACCATTGGCGAAGTGCTGGCTGCGAATGGCAAAACCCAGATCCGGATTGCCGAAACGGAAAAATACCCCCACGTCACTTTTTTCTTCAGCGGGGGAAGGGAACTGGTATTCCAGGGTGAAAGGCGCATCATGGTTGCTTCACCAAAAGTACCCACCTACGACCTTCAACCGGAAATGAGCGCGATAGAGATCACAGACGAACTCATCCCGGAAATAGAAAAGGAATCGGCGGATTTTATCTGCCTGAATTACGCGAACGCGGACATGGTTGGGCATACAGGTGTCTGGTCAGCGGCGGTGAAGGCGGTAGAGACGGTTGACCGTTGCGTGGAGCGGGTTGTAACGGCTGCGCTGAAACATCATTACACCGTCTTCCTCACAGCCGATCACGGGAATGCGGATTATATGATCAATGAAGACGGGTCACCCAATACGGCACACACCCTTAACCCGGTTCCGCTTTTCGTGATCGACGAAAACTGGAACGGTAGCCTTCGCGCGGGCAAACTGGCTGACATCGCACCGAGTATTCTAACGGTGATGGGACTGCCGATACCCCAGGAAATGACCGGTGAAGTGCTTTTAAAGTAGCGCCGCCTCCGTTGCTTAACTGCTAAGTCTTACCTTTAATACAATAAACAGAGCTGTTATGAGATTTTTTAAGAAACTGCTGATCATACTGATCATCGTGTTTGTTATTATCCAGTTTTTCCGCCCTGAAAAAAATATTTCGGCGCAGACTTCGCGAAACGATATTACCACTATCCACCCGATGCCGGGCGAAGTAAAAGCGATCATGAGCAAGGCCTGCTTCGACTGTCATAGCAACAATACCCGTTATCCCTGGTATGCCGAGGTCCAACCTGTGGCCTGGTGGCTGGCCGACCACGTGGAGGAAGGTAAGGGTGGTCTCAATTTCAGCGAGTTTGCTGCTTACAGCCCGCGCAAGCAGTACCGCAAACTTGAAGAGGCCGAAGAGCTGGTAAAGGAAAAGGAAATGCCCCTGGCTTCATATACCTGGATACATAATGACGCACGCCTGTCGGATGACGAAAGGCGTGTGATCGCTGACTGGTTCGTAAGTGTTCGGGAAAAAATGAAATCCGAATACCCGGCGGACAGCCTGAAAAGGCTGCGCAGATAGTTGCCTTTGGGGGGTGCAGCGCGCAAAACGCGCCCTGGAACAATACCCGGGCACTGACCTGCAGCGTTATCTTTGCGCGATGCAGATCAAATCCGCTCGTTACATAGTTTCCGCTCCTTCATATGACAAATGCCCGAAGGCGGACAGGCCGGAGTTTGCTTTTATCGGCAGGAGTAACGTGGGCAAGTCTTCCCTTATCAACATGCTCACCAATCACAAAGCACTTGCGAAAACCTCATCTTCGCCGGGTAAGACCCAGCTTATAAATCATTTTGAAGTGGAAAGCAGCAGTGGGTCGAAAGGACCGGCCGACTCCTGGTATCTCGTGGATCTTCCCGGGTATGGCTATGCGAAGCTGTCTCAGAGCACCCGCAGGCGCTGGGAACAGATGATCGAAAATTACCTGCGCAAACGCGGGAACCTGGTAAACGTTTTCGTATTGATCGACAGCAGGCATCCGCCACAGAAAATAGACCTCGAATTTGCAGGGAAACTGGACAGGTGGCAGGTTCCCTTTTCAATTGTATTTACCAAGTCGGATAAGGAAAAGCCCGCTGTTGTTCAACGGAATGTCCAGGCTTTTTTCGATGAACTGAAGAAGTCATGGCAGTTCCTTCCCCAGTATTTTGTAACCAGTGCAGAAAAAAAACTCGGGAGGGACGAGCTGTTGAATTTCATTGAGAAACAGAACGAATCGCTGAGGCATTCCGGTTAGAAAGGGTCCGTCTGCAGCCGTTTGGAACGCAGTTTGCATAAATAACCGTCATTCACTGAAAGGTAATCATCAAAAGGACGAAACTTATGGAACTGGTAGCTTTATCCATTATTGGCGGGGTAGCCGCATTCTCTATACTATTAATCGTGCTGACGCACAAACGCGGAACACTGAAGTGAGCAAAGCTGGTTCGTGACGAACTAGTGGAAAACAAATTTCCGCAAGCGCGCTTTTCTTGGTATATTTAGAAAAACCGCCACATGGAAAAAATATTTTTGTACATCCTGATCGGGGTAATTCTGTTAGCCGTGGTTGTTATCGGCCTCACTAAAAAGAGCGCCGGTAAGATAGAAGAGGAATAAACAGGCTTTCCGATCAAAGCGATTGAGCGCTGCTGCGCCTGATTGCATCCGGCATCCAGGACCATGAAGATACCGGTGTTGCCGGGGCCTTAATCCCGGCAGACAAAACTTACATCCACATCAGTTCACAACTTTATCTGCACAACAGCTACTGGCGAAGGCCTCGGGTTTGGCTTTGAAAGCGAATCCCATTCCGAGGATATAGCCCATCGCTTCCTTCAGGGCATCATTGCTCTTGAAGTGGGGATTGGTATTGATATCCGCGTGTACTTCCATGTCTACATTATAGCGGATAAACAGATCGCAGAGTTCATAAGCGATCTCAATACTCTTGGCTACCTCAACAAGCATTCGTTCCTTGATGTGGTACTGCTGCCGTGATTTGTCGTTGTGGATGTACATGAATCCACCATTGTGTTCTCTCAGGAAAACGATAACTGTTGCGAATTCGGTTTCGTTGCCTTTTACCTGGCTGTCTGTACCGATGCAAACTTTCAGGCGGTTACCCTTTTCTGCTTCGCGCCTGATGGTTTCCTCCACTGCATCCTTGATGGGAAGGTGGATGGTTTCTCCATTGAATTTTCTCCAACGCATATGTAACAGGTTTGTGTAATTTACCTAAACTTCAGGATACAAAGTGCAAATGGAGGAATTCAGCTTTTCAACAGGTGTGCATTAGCCGGCACCGCAGCCCGCGCAGTGAGCCGGGTTTCCGGTGAATAGCTGGTCAGAATTGCCCGGTGCTCAGCATCACGAGCGTGCAGCCCAGTACCGGTTCAATACCGTTCTCCGTTGCCAGTTGTATCAGTTCGTCGTTTTCGGTTCCAGGGTTAAATATGATGCGTTTCGGCTTTAGCGACAGGATATAATCGTAATAGGGTTTCTGGTTGGCGGGATTCAGGTAAAGGGTAACCGTATCGATACCGGTTTCATCCGGATGTTCTTTCGTGATGTGAATACCGGCAACCTCTCCCTCTTTTTTACCAATAGCCACTACGGGATGGTTATATGCCCTGAGCCGGTTAATGGCGAGGTAGCTGTAACGCGAGGGGTTATCTGAAGCACCAAGCACCAAAGTCTTTTTAGGCATATGCAAGTTTACGATTATTGCAGCAACCTTCCTGCCATATCCGCCGGTGAACGGAATAAAAGGATCCCGGTGACAGGGATCCTTTTATCACAACCTCAGGAAAGAGGCGGTTGAAAACGGGCCAGCCTTTTTTCGGTCTGTGCCCGATGGCGGAGTTTGAAAAACACGAAAAGGTTAAGAAAATGCATGCCACCCAGCACAAGGATGATCCAGCCTGTTTTCAGGCTGAGCGATTCCAGTGCCTCGGTAAGCGTCGTTACATCATAGCCGATCTGCAGGGTGTAGATTGCATAACCAAGGTTGACAAGATAGAATCCGACCAGTAACAGGTTATTTACGCTTTCCGCAAGTTCCTTGTTTCCGTGGAAGATCTCGAGCAGGAAGACCTTTCCATTGCGGAAGAGGGTGGTGGCAACCCAAATGGTGATGCAAATGGTGATGACCAGATAACAGGCGTAAGTGAGGATGAGATAGTTCATAAAATGTTTTTTAAATTTCAGAAAATATTGAAATATATATTTCTAAAAAAAGCCGGTACAGCCGGCCGCAACGTTGCCTATTTGAAGAGCTTCATGAAACTTCCCCAGAACCAGTTTTCTTCTGCACGGATCACGGTATCCAGTGTTTTTTCCGCCTGGGCTGCAAAGGTCTGGATATTGTGAATCGTTTCAGTGAAGGCTTTAATATCGGCATTCCGCCTGTCCCCATCAATATTCCCGATCCGGTCCAGCACCTTCAACATGGGATCCAGTTCTTTCTTTTTTCGCTGGTACATTATCCGGGTGGCTACTTTCCAGACATCCTTTTCGGCGTTGAAATACTCTTTGCGGTCGCCTGCAACGATCACCTTTTCCACCAGTTCCCAGTTCATCAGTTCACGGATATTCATATTTGCATTGCCGCGGCTGATGCTGAGTTCGTCCATGATCTGGTCAGTACTGAGCGGCTTACCCGATATCATCAGCAACGCATGCACCTGTGCCATGGTGCGGTTGATGCCCCACTGGCTGCCCAGGATACCCCAGCTTTGAATGAACTCCTGTTTCGCTTCCTCCAGTTTCATGGTATAAAGGTAAAAGCATTTTTCTGAATTTTCAATAATAAATGAAAATTAATTTTCCCACCCCTGTGCGCCGGATGTACGTAGCTTTGAATGAGGTGGAATTACATTATTTATAAAAAACTTTCTAACTTAACTGTTCAATCAATCATCAACCAACCAACACTACCCATCTATGGCAAAGGCAAAAAAGAAAGCGGCGAAGAAATCTGCGAAAAAATCTACCGCTAAAAAGGCTGTGAAGAAGGCCTCAAAAAAATCTGCTCCTAAAAAGTCTGCAAAGAAGGGAGTAAAGAAATCTGCAAAGAAAGCAGCAAAGAA
>DASVBM010000109.1:0-2673 GCA_036375835.1 Chitinophagaceae bacterium
GATGCCAGCCGGATAAAAAATGCGGGATTTTTTTAAGCCGTTTTCCCCTGATCTGCCAAATTTTCCATAGAATCGAAAAGTTGCAAGTGTTTGATCCTGCAAATTATATGGCTGGAAAGCCGGCTCTTGCTTTATTTGCGGAATGAAATCGCGCTTTTCAGACAGGCTGATCCGCTGGAACCGGGAAAAAAATACAAGGGTCATGCCCTGGAAGGGTGAAAAGGATCCTTATCGCATCTGGCTGAGTGAGGTGATACTTCAACAAACCCGTGTGGAACAGGGACTTGGCTACTACGAACGATTCCTCGCACGATTCCCTTCTATAGAGATTTTAGCCGCTGCCAAAGAGGATTCGGTATTCAAGCTTTGGGAGGGACTGGGTTATTACTCCCGCTGCCGGAACCTCCTTGAAACGGCACGTACGATAATGAACGAGTATAACGGCGTCTTCCCGCAGCGATATGACGAAATCCTTAAACTAAAAGGGGTCGGCCCCTACATCGCCGCTGCAATTGCTTCTTTTGCTTACAACCTGCCGCACGCAGTCCTCGATGGAAATGTGTTCCGTGTTTTGTCGAGAATCTATGGAATAAATAAGCCGGTGGACTCAACAGAAGGCAAAAAGACCTTCCGTTCAGTAGCTGAAGAAAACCTTGACAGAAGTAATCCCGGCTTGTATAACCAGGCAATCATGGATTTCGGTGCAACCGTCTGTAAACCGATTTCACCATGCTGTGACGGTTGTGTTATGGAATCGATATGCGTCGCCAGAAAACACAACACTGTAAACCAACTGCCGGTAAAGGAGAAGAGTATCGTCAAGAAACAAAGATGGTTTTATTATTTCCTGCTGCAGGTAGAAAACCGGGTACTTATTCAACGTCGGAATGGCACCGATATATGGTGCGGACTACATGAGTTTTATCTTTACGAATCCCCAACAGCCATGGAGTGGACAGATCGGAAACTCAGATCCTGGTTGAATAATCATCTCGGTATCCGGGATTATACCCTCTATTATATGTCTGAAAGATCAACGCAACAGCTTACTCACCAGAAAATCAACGGGCAGTTTATCAGCCTCGGCCTGGAGGAGATCCCCGCTTCACTGAAGGACCATGCCTGGGTAAGCATAAATTCTTTGCGAAAGCTTGCGTTTCCCGCGCTGATTAACCAGCACCTGAAGCCGCACTGATTTATTTCCGACAGCGACATAGCAGGCAATCGCAGTCAAAAAAAACCGGCAGAATTCATTTATTATACAAAAAAAGCTAATTTTAAAAGTCATCTACACATTAGGGGAACTAAAAACTAACGTATGAGAGGGGTTAACAGAGTCATGTTGATCGGTAACCTGGGCAAAGATCCGGATGTACAGCACCTGGAAGGAAACATTGCAGTGGCTAAATTTCCACTCGCTACCACTGAAACCTATAAAGATCGTGCGGGAAAACTGGTTTCCCAGACCGAATGGCACACTGTAGTGCTTTGGCGCGGACTGGCAGAACTGGCGCAGAAATATCTTCACAAAGGAAGCCTCATATATGTTGAAGGTCGCCTACGTACACGTAGCTGGGAAGACAAAGAAGGAAACAAAAAATTTGCAACAGAAGTCGTTGGCGATAACCTTATTATGCTGGATAAGCGCGGAGAAGGACATGCACATATCCCGGGTATAGGGCAGGAAGCGATTGAAGGCTATTCCGGCGAGGACGTGCCACCCCCCATGGGCGAATCATCCGAAACGCTGCCATTCTAATGAAAACAGCGCGGCACAGCGCTGAGATTGTTCATTAAAACACAGTGCGTTGGACTATCACGCGGTTCTCGGTCATCAATTATTTATTGCAGTCAATCCCCAGGGCACCACTGTGCTGGTCGTGCTGTTACTGTTCCTGCTGCTGTTCTCTTTCATCATAGCCGGGGCGGAAATCGCTTTTTTTTCGCTGACATTCAAGGATGTGAACCTGCTCAAAACAAAGCAGATTCCGGTTTACGATAAAATCGTCGACCTGCTGGAACAGCCTAAAGCCCTGCTGGGCTCGCTGCTGATCGGTAACAGCCTGGTGAACATATCCATTATCATTATTTCAAACCTGGTGATTGATCAGCTGTTCCTGTTCCGCTACGAATGGATCGAACTGGTTGTGAAAATCGTTTCAGTATCCTTCCTGCTGGTGCTGTTCGGCGAAGTCATGCCAAAGGTGATGGCCACACAGAATAATATCCGTTTTGCGAAAGACGTGGCCCCCTTCATTGAAGTGATCTTTTATCTTTTTAAAGGCGTAAGCGGCTGGATGAGCCGGTTCTCAGATGTAATTGAACGCAGGCTGGCGAAGAAGCGGGGTGGTACGCTCAGCCAGGAGGAAATGAATGACGCGATCGATCTCACCGATAGCAAGGAGAAAAATATCCTGAAGGGAATCGTAAAATTCGGCGACACCACCGTTAAGCAGATCATGAAGGCAAGGTTAGACGTACACGGCATTGATTACGATACCTCGCTGGAAGACCTGATCCGTAAAGTCGAGGAACTGCATTACAGCAGGGTACCGGTTTACAATGAAACCCTCGACCAGATTTCGGGTATCTTATATACCAAGGACTTATTACCATACATCAATTCACGCCTTGACTTTGACTGGCATCGCCTTTTGAGGCCTCCGTATTTTG
>DASVBM010000384.1:0-3137 GCA_036375835.1 Chitinophagaceae bacterium
AGTCAGCGAAGTCAGCTGTTGAAGGGGCTTTTCCGAAGTTTCAGACTTTGGAAAAGATTTCGTGAAGTAGGTTCTGATCTCTGCGTAAACTCTTGTTCTCTCGTTCTCTGCGGTTCAAAAAAACTGCGCCTGCGAAGTCAGCGAGAGCCAACAATGCGCAGGTTGCACCTGTCTATAACACAAGCCGGCATCAATGACCGGTCATTTCAGCAAATCCAGCAGGCTGAACAGCTTGTTCACCGCCGCGCCGGCGGTACCGTCGTAGTTGTTTACGATGATCGCCACAACGTAGGTCTTACCGTCCTTAGAAGTATGATAACCGGCGAAGGATTTGGCGCCGCGTATCGTGCCGCTTTTCAGCTTCATGGCATTATAGGTTGGAAACGATTCCAGGAAAGAAGGAAACCATTCCTGCGACCTCGCGTACAGCAGTATCTTACAAAGGCTCTCCGCGGTTACCCGGTTGGATGGGGAAAGTCCGCTGCCATCGATGATCTTTAGTTCTGATCTGGAAGCGATGCCCGCCTCGTCATAAAACCGCCTCACCGCAGCCACGCCGGAATCTGTGGAACCCATGCCCGTCTGCCGTGATCCGAGGGTCTTCATCAGCGCTTCGCCATAAAGATTGATGCTCCTGCGCATGAACCAGTAAACGATACTGTCGAGCGCGGGTGACTGATGCGTCAGAAAAACATTGCAGGCCGGTGCAGGCTCGTAAACCGTTTCGCTGTTGTTATTGATGAGGATGCCGGCTGCCCCGAGTTCCCTGAACAATTCAAAAGCGAATTGCCTGGTGGGGTTGGGAATACTGCCACTGATCTTTGAGCCACCCTCGTAGGTTCCTTCAACAAATCCTGACGCTGCATAAGGAGGCTGGTAAATATATGCGTTGTCGCCACTACCCCGTTTTCCCGACTTCAAGCGGTTTACCAGGTTCAGCTGGTACAATTCGGGACTGGTGCCCAGTATCTCAACAGCTGTGCCTTCGGCGCCGGGTTTTAATAAAAGATCATACTGGTTCTCCCGCCAGTTCAAGGCCCAGGTGCCGGCGCCATAATAATTTCCGATGTCGTCCCAGATCCAACCGCCGGGTAAAGGCTGGTAACCGGTGGCAGAGGCGTCGATGTATAATTTGCCGTTGACCTGTTTAATACCGGCACGCTGAACAGCTTCAACAATCTCTTTCATCACCGCAGCGGCATCTGCATGCCCGTAGCGGTTGCTGCCGAAGGTGGGATCGCCTGCACCCCTCACTACCATATCACCGTTCAATATGCCATCTTTCAATTCACCTGTGTAGCCAATTTGCGTGGCATAACGAAAATCCTTTCCCAGCAACCCGTAAGCCGCCACCGCGGTGACGATCTTCTGCGTGCTGGCCGGCGCCAGGCCGGTGCCGCCATTCCATTCAAATAGTTTTGCGCCATCAGAAGCGTCGGCGACATAGAAACCAAGCGTGGCGTGTAACATGGAACTGTCGGCCACTGTTTTCCGCACCGCAGCATCAAGTTGTTCAGCCAGTGTTTGCGCGCGCAGGGCGATTGAAGAGATCATCGCGATCAATAAGTACAAACCAGGTTTCATAAGCTTCTTTTACCTTCACCGGAAATTAAAGATCAAAAATAAGCTGCGGTGTTATGGAAAAGCTATTTGCATCGGTAATTACTATCGGAGATGAACTGTTGATCGGCCAGCTGGTGGATAGCAACAGCGCGTTTATCGGCCAGGAACTAAACCGTTCCGGCATTACCGTAAGGGCGAAATATGCAGTGGCAGACGAAGCAGACGAGATCATCCGTATTCTGGACGCGGCTTCTGAAAATTCACAGATCATTCTCATTACCGGCGGGCTTGGACCTACAGCGGATGACATTACCAAGCCGGTGCTCTGCCGCTATTTTGGTGGCAATATGGTGATGCACCAGCCGACGCTGGAACACCTTACATATCTTTTTGAAAAGGTTTATAACCGCCCGATGATCGAGCGCAACCGAAAACAGGCGGAGGTGCCCGATGTATGCAGGGTGATTAAAAATGAAAGGGGCACTGCGCCGGGGATGATATTTGAAAAAAACGGCAGGCTCTATTTCTCGATGCCCGGCGTGCCTTCGGAAATGAAGGCGATGATGCCGGTGGTGATCAGCGAAGTGCTGAAGCGATTTAATCCACCTGCTATTGCACACCGGACGCTGCTGACAATGGGGATCGGCGAATCTTTCCTGGCGGAACGCATCAGTGACTTTGAATCCGCTTTACCCGCAAATATCAAACTGGCTTACCTGCCAAACTACGGCCTGGTACGGCTGCGGCTTACCGGACATGGAAGCGATAAAAACAGCCTCGGCGAACAGATCGACGGACTGTTTAACGAGTTGAAATCGCAGCTTAAGGACGTACTGGTTGCAGACGAAGACATCCCCATAGAGGCGGCCGTGGGAAAACTGCTGCAGGCGGCAAACGAAACGGTCTCCACCGCCGAAAGCTGCACCGGCGGGTATATCGCGCAGCTCTTAACCAGTGTGCCCGGCTCCTCGGCATATTATATCGGCTCGGTGATCAGTTACGACAACCGGGTGAAAAAAGAACTGCTGCAGGTGAATACCCGCACCATCGATGCACACGGTGCGGTGAGCGAAGAAACGGTGAGGGAAATGGCGCTCAATGCGACGAGAATACTGGGTACCGATTACGCTCTGGCGGTAAGTGGTATCATGGGTCCTTCCGGCGGCACGGCGGAGAACCCGGTGGGACTGGTCTGGATCGCCGTGGCACACAAAAGCGGAACGGTCCAGGCGCGTGCTTTCAATTTCCGCTACGACCGGCGCAGGAATATAGAGATGACCGGTGCTACTGCGCTGAACATGCTGCGGAAGTTTGTGCTGGAGTGCCGCGGTAAATAATCCCTTGCAGAAGCACTCGGGGTAACAGGAACAACAGGAAAAGAAAACAGCCACCCGGAGGCGGCTGTTTGATATCCTTCAGTCAAAACTTACAATCCTTTCAGGAGTTCGTCTGCCATCCGCACATAGTCGTCATTCTTCGCTTCTTTAGCCAGTTCCTTTGTTTTTTCCGCGGCGGCTTTTGCCGTGGCTTTATCACCTTGCTTCAAAGCAATCCTTGCGCGCAGCAGCTGCATC